>CAZRFF010000212.1:0-4252 GCA_964599265.1 uncultured Simplicispira sp.
CATCAATACCCATCTTGGCGCTGCTCGGATCCAGAATACGGATCACGATCTTCTCGCCGAACAGCGTGGGCAGGGTGCTGACGCGGAAGTCGATCACCCGGTCGGCCCCGATTTTCATTTTCATGCGCCCATCCTGGGGGACGCGTTTTTCTGAAATGTCCAGGCGCGAAATCACCTTGATGCGCGAAGCCAGCTTGTCCTTGATGGCCACGGGGGGCGAGGCAATTTCGCGCAATTCGCCGTCAATGCGAAAACGCACGCGGTAATTGTGTTCGTAAGGCTCGAAATGCAGGTCGGACGCGCGCATATTGAAGGCGTCAATCAGCATTTTTTGCAAGAACTTGACGATGGGCGCGTCTTCAACGTCGGCAGCGGCGGAGTTGTCTTCGGGCTCGTCGGGGACTTCGGTGGCAACGTCGTTGAAGTCGTAATCGCCACCGGACAGGGTGTCCATGGATTCGCTGACCGATTTGGTGGTGGCCTCCACCAGTTTGGAGAGCTTGTCGTATTCGGCAATGACCCAGTCCACGCCCAATTGCGTGGTGAACTTGATTTTTTCAGCGGCTTCCTGGTCTGTGGGGTCGGCGGTGGCAACGATGAGACGGTTGCTGCGCTTGCTCAAGACCAGCACGCGGTAGGCGTTGCTGATTTTGGCGTCCAGCAGGTCTTTGGGCAGGCGCTGGGGGTCGATGGCGTTGAGGTCGAGCAGGGGCGCGCCAAACACGGCCGATACCGTATGCGCCAGGTCGGCTGCCGTCACCGCCCCCGAACCCGTGAGTTCGGCAATGAAGCTGGTGCGGCTGGTTTGCGATTTTTTGAAAATGTCTTCGGCAGCTTTGGGCGTGAGCTTGCCAGCAGAAATCAACGCCCTGCCCAGGCCGGGCATGGCGAGTGATACGGAGTCTTTTTGTGTGGAATCTACAGCAGCCATGTCACCAGATGGAACGGAAGAAAATCGCGAAACCATCCTATCATCGCTGAACAGCGCGGTACTGTAAATCGTGACAGGGATGAACCCTAAGGGCCTGCGGGCCGATTTTTGGGTTGCCTGGTCGGGGTGAGAGGATTCGAACCTCCGGCCTCTACGTCCCGAACGTAGCGCTCTACCAGGCTAAGCTACACCCCGATGGCTGGTGTGCGGCAGAACGCTTCAGGTTCTGCGCCCAAGCAGCTGAGCCGCCAATTGTAGCAAAGCGGCGCGGTAGGAATTGTCAGGCAAGTGGACCAGGGCTGCCATGGCGCGGCGGGCTTCTTCGGCGGCGGCTTGCCGGGCGGCATCCAGGGCGCCGGTGCTGCGCACGATGGTGGCAATGGTGTGCAATTCATCGGCGCTGCCTTGCTCGATGGCACGGCGCACGGTTTGCGCCTGTGCCGGGGTGCCGCGCTGCATGGCGGCAATCAGGGGCAGCGTGGCTTTGCCTTCGCGCAGATCGTCGCCAAGGTTCTTGCCCATTTCCTCGGTGTCGCCGTCGTAGTCGAGCACGTCGTCGATGATCTGAAATGCCGTGCCCAAGGCTTGGCCATAGGTGGCGCAAGCGTCTTCCAGGGCGGCGTTGCTGCCGGCAAGGATGGCGGCCAGGCGGCTGCTGGCTTCGAACAATTTGGCGGTTTTGGAGCGGATGACCTGGAGGTAGGCGGCTTCGTCCAGCGTGGCGTCGTGCATGTTCATGAGCTGCATGACCTCGCCCTCGGCGATCACGTTGGTGGCATCGGCCAGCACTTGCATGATGCGCATTTGCCCCGCATCGACCATCATTTGAAAGGCGCGGGAATATAAAAAGTCGCCCACCAGGACGCTGGCGGGGTTACCGAAAGTTTCATTTGCTGTGGCGCGGCCGCGACGCAGGGTGGACGCATCGACCACATCGTCGTGCAGCAAAGTGGCGGTGTGGATGAATTCGACCACGGCGGCCAGGTTGAAGCGCTGGGGGTCTTGGCAGCCCAGGGCCCCGGCCACGAGCAGCAACAGCGCCGGGCGCAGGCGTTTGCCACCGGCGGCAATGATGTATTGGGAAATCTGGCCGACCAAGGGCACCTGCGAGTCCAGGCGTTGTGCGATGACCCGGTCAACTTCGCGCATGTCCTGGGCGATCAATGTGAGCGGGGAAGGGGGGGATGGGGGGGCGGAGGCGGACAAGATGGGTAGGGCGTGCTGAGTCGTGGGATTATAGGAACTGGGCCGCTGTGCAAAGGGGATGGAGCGGCGGCCACCCCATGGCTGGATCAAGACTTGGCGAAATTTTCAAAAAAGCTATAATCCGCAGTTCCTTGGAAATTGTTCTGGGGAAGAGGGCGCATGGGGGCGGACAGAAAACCTGCCAGGCTACCGGCGCTAAAGTACGAAAGAGGTCAACATGTACGCGGTCATAAAAACCGGTGGCAAGCAGTATCGCGTTGCTGCCGGCGAAAAAATCAAAGTAGAACAGATTGCTGCGGACGTAGGCCAGGAAATCGTGATCGACCAGGTTCTGGCAGTCGGCAACGGCGCGGAACTCAAGGTGGGTACGCCCCTGGTGTCCGGCGCGACTGTCAAAGCCACCATCGTGGCACACGGCAAGCACGACAAAGTGCGCATTTTCAAACTGCGCCGTCGCAAGCACTACCAGAAGCGCCAAGGCCATCGCCAGCAGTTCACCGAACTGTTGATCGGTGCAATCGCCGCTTGAACTGAGGAGCACTAGTCATGGCACAGAAAAAAGGCGGCGGCTCTACGCGAAACGGGCGCGATTCCAAGCCCAAAATGCTGGGCGTGAAGGCGTTCGGCGGTGAATTGATCAGCGCTGGCTCCATCATCGTGCGCCAGCGTGGCACCAGGTTCCACCCCGGTAGCAATGTGGGCGTGGGCAAGGATCACACCCTGTTTGCCTTGGTCGACGGCCATGTGTCGTTCGGCGTGAAGGGTGCACTGAACCGCCACACGGTCAATGTGACGCCGGCCGCTTAAGCCGCCCGTCCTTTTCCGATCTGCAGCGAAGCCCCGCCACAGCGGGGCTTTGTGCTTTTGACGCGCCTGCACTTTTTGTACACTGGATACCCCATGAAATTCGTCGATGAAGCCTATATTGACGTTGCTGCCGGCGATGGCGGCAACGGCTGCGTGTCGTTCCGGCACGAAAAATACAAGGAATTCGGCGGCCCCAACGGGGGCGATGGCGGGCGCGGCGGCCACGTGTTTGCGGTGGCCGACGTCAATCTCAATACCCTGGTGGATTACCGCTATTCGCGCAGGCACGAGGCCAAGCGCGGCGAGCACGGCATGGGTTCGGACATGTTTGGCGCGGCAGGTGACGACATCATCCTCAAAATGCCCGTGGGCACCATCATCAGCGATGCCGAGACGGGGCAGGTGCTGTACGAGTTGCTCACGCCCGGTGAATGCATCACCATCGCCAAGGGTGGCGATGGCGGTTTTGGTAATTTGCGTTTCAAGAGCGCCATCAACCGTGCCCCTCGCCAAAAGACCCCCGGGTGGGCGGGGGAGCGCAAAAGCCTCAAGCTGGAGCTCAAGGTCTTGGCCGATGTGGGCCTTTTGGGGATGCCCAACGCCGGCAAATCCACCTTCATTGCCGCTGTTTCGAATGCGCGGCCCAAAATTGCCGATTACCCGTTCACCACGCTGCACCCCAATCTGGGCGTGGTGCGTGTGGGGCCGGAACAAAGTTTTGTGATTGCCGACATTCCGGGCCTGATCGAAGGGGCGTCGGAGGGCGCAGGGCTGGGCCACCAATTTTTGCGCCACCTGCAGCGCACACGTTTGCTGCTGCACATTGTCGATCTGGCTCCGTTTGATGACGCCGTGGACCCTGTGGCGCAGGCCAAGGCGATTGTGGGCGAATTGAAAAAATACGACGAAGGGCTGTATGGCAAGCCACGCTGGCTGGTGCTCAATAAGCTCGATATGGTGCCTGGCGATGAGCGCGCGGCCAAGGTCAAGGACTTTGTGAAACGGTTCAAATGGAAGGGGCCGGTGTTTGAAATTTCGGCCCTCACGCGCGAAGGTTGCGAGCCGCTGATCAAGGCCATTTACCAGCATGTGAAGGCGCAGCAGCAAAGCGAGCAGCCGGTGGAAGAGGTTGATCCGCGCTTTGCAGGCGATGCGCCCGCATGAATTCACTTCTATTTTGATAGCTGATGGCGCTTGACCAACGGGCGCTGCATACCAAATCAACCTAAAAATGGCTTCCAATGTATTGCGCGATGCCCGCCGCATCGTGGTGAAGGTGGGCTCCAGCCTGGTGACCAACGAAGGGCG
>CAZRFF010000213.1:0-4225 GCA_964599265.1 uncultured Simplicispira sp.
CAAGAATGCGACCACCCTTGACGACCTTGGTGACGCGGTTGACCGCGATCATCTTCTCGCGCAAGCCGTCGTCGCGACCTTCGTCTTGCACTCGGGGTTGAAATTTAGCCATTTTGTATTCCGATCCGCTTAGAACTGCAGGCCTGCTTCACGGGCTGCGTCGGCCAGGGCCTTGACGCGGCCGTGGTAGGCAAAGCCCGCACGGTCAAATGCCACCTTCTCAATGCCTGCTGCCTTGGCCTTTTCGGCAATGCGCTTGCCGATGACCTGCGCCGCGGCGGCATTGCCACCCTTGCCCGAACCACCCAGGGCGGTACGGATTTCGGCTTCGAGGGTGGAAGCACTGGCCAGCACCTTGCTGCCGTCGCCAGAGATGACGGAGGCATAGATGTGGAGGTTCGTACGGTTGACCGTCAGACGTGCAATGCCTTGCTGTGCAATGCGGATGCGGGTCTGGCGGGCACGACGAAGACGCTGCTCTTTCTTGTTCAACATGCTGCAGCTCCTTACTTCTTCTTGGTCTCTTTGATCGTGATCTTTTCGTCCGCATAACGGATACCCTTGCCCTTGTAGGGCTCGGGCGGACGAACCGCACGAATGTTGGCAGCCACCTGGCCTACGGCCTGGCGGTCGGCACCCTTGACGACGATTTCCGTCGGCGTGGGCGTTGCCACCGTGATGCCGGCGGGCATCTCGAAGTTCACGGGGTGCGAGAAACCAATGGCGAGGTTGAGCTTGTTGCCAGAGGCCGCGGCCTTGAAGCCCACGCCCACCAGGCTGAGCTTCTTCTCGAAGCCCTTGCTCACGCCCACCACCATGTTGTTGACCAACTGGCGAATGGTTCCGCTCATGGCATTGGCTTCACGCGAGTCGTTGATCGGCTCGAAGCTCAGCTTGCCATCGTTGCTTGCCACCTTGACCAGCACGTTCTGCGCCAGCGTCAGGTTGCCACCAGCGCCCTTGACGGAGATCTGGTCTTGCTTGACAGACACATCCACGCCTGCGGGGATGGTCACGGGTTGTTTTGCTACTCGGGACATTTCAGTATTTCCTCCATGCCTCGCATCAAGCCACGTAGCACAGCACTTCGCCGCCGACACCGGTGGCACGTGCTTTGCGGTCGGTCATCACGCCCTTGGGGGTGGTGACGATGGCAACGCCCAGGCCGTTCATGACCTGGGGAATGGAATCGCGGCCTTTGTACACGCGCAGGCCGGGGCGGCTGACGCGCTCGATGCGCTCGATCACGGGGCGGCCAGCGTAGTACTTCAGGGCGATTTCGATTTCGGACTTGCCGCCTTCGGTCTTGACCTGGAAGCCGTCGATATAACCCTCGTCCTTCAGGACTTGGGCAATGGCCACCTTCACTTTGGAAGAGGGCACCGACACCGAGGCCTTGGACACCATCTGCGCATTGCGGATGCGGGTCAGCAGGTCGGCAATGGGATCACTCATGCTCATGTTTATCTCTCCTGCTTACCAGCTGGCCTTGGTGACACCAGGGATGTCGCCGGCGAATGCCAGTTCACGGATCTTGGCGCGGCCCAGACCAAACTGACGGAACGTGCCACGTGGGCGGCCCGTGATTTCGCAGCGGTTGCGCTGGCGCGTGGGGTTGGCGTTGCGTGGGAGCTTTTGCAGGCCCAGGCGGGCTGCATCGCGCTCTTCGTCGGTACGCTTGGCGTCACCGGCAATGCCTTTGAGTTCTGCGTACTTGGCTGCGTACTTGGCAGCCAGTTTTTCGCGCTTGAGTTCGCGCTCGATCAAAGCTTTCTTTGCCATACGCCGCCTCAGTTCTTGAAGGGAAAACGGAAGCCCGCGAGGAGCGCCTTGCACTCTTCGTCGGTCTGTGCCGTGGTGGTGATGCTGATATTCAGACCCCGCAGAGCATCGACCTTGTCGTACTCGATTTCAGGGAAAATGATCTGCTCTTTGACACCGATGTTGTAGTTGCCACGGCCATCGAAGGCGCGGCCGGACACACCACGGAAGTCACGCACGCGGGGCAGGGCCACGGTGACGAAACGGTCCAGGAATTCGTACATGCGCACGCCGCGCAGGGTCACCATACAGCCGATGGGCTGCTGCTCGCGGATCTTGAAACCAGCGATGGCCTTCTTGGCCTTGGTGACCACGGGCTTTTGGCCAGCGATCTTGGTGAGGTCGGCCACAGCGTGGTCCATGACCTTTTTGTCGGCCACGGCCTCGCTCACACCCATGTTGAGCGTGATCTTGGTCAGGCGCGGCACCTGCATGGACGAGGTGTAGCCGAATTTTTTCATCAGCTCGGGTGCGACGTTTTCGCGGTAGTGTTTTTGGAGTCGTGCCATTTTTTACACCTCACGCGGTCTTGATTTCAGCGCCGCTGGATTTGTACACGCGAACACGTGCACCGTCGGCCTGGATCTTGATGCCCACACGGTCAGCCTTGCCGGTGGCTGCATTGAAAATGGCCACATTCGACTGGTGGATGGGCATGGATTTTTCAACGATGCCGCCCGTGGAACCCTTCATGGGGTTGGGCTTGACGTGCTTTTTAACCAGGTTGATGCCTTCCACCACCAGGTGGGAGTCATCGCTGCGCAGCGCGACCGTGCCACGCTTGCCCTTGTCACGGCCTGTCAGCACGATCACTTCGTCGCCTTTGCGAATCTTGTTCATGGCGCTTCCTTCAAAGAACTTCAGGAGCCAGGGACACGATCTTCATGAAGCGCTCGCTGCGCAGTTCGCGCGTGACGGGCCCGAAGATGCGGGTGCCGATAGGCTCCAGCTTGGCGTTGAGCAAAACTGCCGCATTGCCATCGAACTTGACGAGCGAACCATCGCCACGGCGGATGCCCTTGGCAGTACGCACCACGACGGCGCTGTAGATTTCGCCCTTTTTGACACGGCCACGAGGCGCAGCCTCTTTGACGGTGACCTTGATGATGTCGCCCACGCTTGCATAGCGGCGCTTGGAGCCGCCCAGCACCTTGATGCACAGGACGGACTTCGCGCCGGTATTGTCGGCAACGTCTAACCGAGTTTCTGTCTGGATCATTTCAATATTCCCAACTTGTACCGCAAGGCCAGGCCTTGAGATCAGTCTTGGGCCCGTTGTCCACCTTGCAAACCATTTGCAAGGCTTTCCTGGGCAGAATGTTCGCCTTTTTCTCAGCGAAGCACGCGATTATGACGGATGCAAAACCATTCGTCAAGTGCTTTGCTGCACCAAAGGCGTTCGGGGTGTGCCGCAACTACGACAGCGGCGCGCCCGACAGGCCGGCGTAGCGCTGGGCCAGGGCCAAGAAGGCGTCGAGCTGCACGTCGCCCCCTGTTTCTTGCTGCAGCACCTGGGCCACTGCGGGGGCCACGGCCATGGCTTGTCTGGCATCCAGGAACAAGAGCCGCCGGCGCCTGGCCAGCATGTCTTCGACGGTGCGGGCGTATTCATGGCGGGCGGCGAAGCGTACCATGGCCTCGGCCACCCCGCCCCCCAGGGGGGTATCGGCCCCCGGCATGGCCTGGACGGCGGATTGCTCGGCGCCATACGAGTGCCAGCCTTGGGGGTCGCACATGCGGTGCTGGACGGCCCCTTGGGGCGATCCCACCAAGGGCAGGCGCACGGTCACCCCCGCGGGCCGCTCGGGCAGGAGGCGGTTTTTAAAGCATTTGTCGAGCACGTCTTCGGCCATGGCGCGGTAGGTGGTCCATTTGCCGCCCGTGACCGTGACCAGGCCGCTGCGGCTGACCAGCACGGTGTGCTCGCGGCTCAGGCTCTTGGTGTTGTTGCCGTCGTCGTCCTGGGGTTTGACCAGGGGGCGCAGGCCCACCCAGATGCTGCGGATGTCCTGAGCGGTGGGGGCGCGGCGCAGGTAGCGGGCGGATTCTCCCAGGATGAATTGCAGTTCTTCGGCAAAGGGTTCGGGCTCGCGCTCCAGGTCGTGGCGCGGGCTGTCGGTCGTCCCCAGGATGACCTTGCCCAGCCAGGGGACGGCAAAGAGCACGCGCCCATCGGCCGTTTTGGGCACCATGAGGGCGTGGTCGGTGGGTAAGAAGTCCTGGTCCACCACCACGTGCACGCCCTGGCTGGGCGCCACGATGGGTTGCACGGTGCGTTGCTGGGCCTGGCCGTCTTGCTGGCGCAGGGCATCGACCCACACGCCCGTGGCATTGACCACGCAGCGCGCCTGGAGGGTGTAGCGGGTGCCGGTTTCCGTGTCTTCGCAGACCAGGCCATTGACCC
>CAZRFF010000214.1:0-4203 GCA_964599265.1 uncultured Simplicispira sp.
TGAAAGTGGGCCTGGGCGGCTCCAACGACAAGTACGTGCTGGCCCTGGCCAGCGAAGACCCGCAGGCCCTGGCCGCCAGCGGCGGCGAGGTGGAGCGCGGCCTGCGCACCATTCCCGGCATCGGCAACGTGGGCTCCAACGCCAGCCTGGTGCGGCCCGAAATAGCAGTGCGGCCCGACTTCGCGCGCGCCGCCGACCTGGGCGTGACCAGCAGCGCCATTGCCGAGACGCTGCGCGTGGCCACGCTGGGCGACTACGAGCAGTACCTGCCCAAGCTCAACCTGGCGCAGCGCCAGGTGCCCATCGTCGTGCGCTTGGCGGACGAGGCGCGCACCGACCTGTCGGTGCTGGAGCGCCTGGCCGTGCCCGGCACGCGCGGGCCGGTGCGCCTGGGCGAGGTCGCCACGCTGGAGGTGGCGGGCGGCCCGGCCGTCATCAGCCGCTACGACCGCGCGCGCAACGTGCAGTTCGAGATCGAGCTGGGCGAACGCGGCCTGGGCGAGGTGGCCGAGGCCATCAACGCCCTGCCAGCGGTGCAGGCCCTGCCGCCCGGCGTGCGCAAGATCGACGTGGGCGACGCCGAGATGATGGGCGAGCTGTTCGCCAGCTTCGGCCTGGCCATGCTCACCGGCGTGCTGTGCATCTACATCGTGCTGGTGCTGCTGTTCAAGGACTTCCTGCAGCCCGTCACCATCCTGGCGGCGCTGCCGCTGTCGCTGGGCGGGGCCTTCGTGGCGCTGCTGGTGGCGGGCAAGAGCTTTTCCATGCCCTCGCTCATCGGCTTGATCATGCTCATGGGCATCGCCACCAAGAACTCCATCCTGCTGGTGGAATACGCCATCGTGGCGCGGCGCGACCACGGGATGACGCGCCTGGACGCCCTGCTGGACGCCTGCCACAAGCGCGCGCGGCCCATCATCATGACCACGCTCGCCATGGGCGCGGGCATGCTGCCCATCGCACTGGCCTGGGGCGGGGCGGACATGAGCTTCCGCTCGCCCATGGCCGTGGCGGTGATCGGCGGGCTGATCACGTCCACGGTGCTGAGCCTGCTGGTCGTGCCGGCGGTGTTCACGTACATCGACGACCTGGCGCAGAAGCTGGGCCGCCTGTGGCGTGGGCACCCGCGCCCAGCCGCCGGAACAGACCGGTAAACCTGCGGGATTGCCCCCTATAAAACACTGGAGTGCGGCGGGATAATGGCCGCACACCATGAACCTCATCCCACTCAGCATCGATTCCATCCAGTTCGGCAAGCCGCTGCCCTTTGTGCTGCGCAACGCCCAAGGGGCTCTGCTGGCGCAGCGGGGGTTTGTGGTGCACAACCGCGCCGAGCTGCAGCAGCTCCTGGCCCGCGGGGTCGCGCTGTACGTGGACACCGACGAGTCCGAAGACGCCCACCGCACCTACGTGGGCGAGTTGCAAAAAATGATCGACTCCGACAAACCCCTCGGACAGATCGCCTCGGCCCAGATGAGCGCCGCAGCCCGCCCCACCGCCCGCGAGCGCATCGGCAAATTCCCTCCCGACTGGGCCGAACTGCAAGAACAGGCCAGCACCCTGCTGCGCGCACCGCAAAGCATGGATTTTGGCGGCCGCTTTTTTGACCTGTCCCAGGAACTGGCCCACCAATGCGCCCAGGCGCCAGACGCCTCGCTGCTGGCACTGGTCTACCTTTCGGCCCAGGAAGCACGCCAATACAGCGCCACCCACGCCATGCTGGTGGCCTGCGTGTGCATGGTCACGGCCCGCGAAGTGCTGAACTGGGCGGGCCCGCGCATACAGGTGCTGGGCCAGGCGGCCTTGTCCATGAACCTGGCCATGACCGAGCTGCAAGACCAGCTCGCCCAGCAGGCCAACCCCCTTTCCACCCCACAAATAGAGGCGGTGGAATCACACGCCGTACGCTCCGAAGCGCTGCTGCACCAGCTCGGCGTGGCCGACGCCGCCTGGCTGGAGGCCGTGCGCCTGCACCACCACCGCCAGCCAGGCCCCCTGGCCGAGAAAAGCGAAGGCCAGCAAATGGCGCGGCTCATCCAGCGCGCAGACATTTTTGGCGCCCGCCTGGCACCGCGCATCACCCGCAAACCCATGGCCGTGACCGCAGCCATGCAGGCCAGCTACTACGACGAAGACCGCCAGGTGGACGAAGCGGGCGCAGCCATCGTCAAAGCCCTGGGCATTTACCCCCCCGGCGCCTTTGTGCGCCTGGCCAGCCAGGAAATTGCCATCGTATTGCGCCGCGGCAGCAGCGCCACCACCCCCCGTGTGGCCGTGCTGGTGAACCGCGAAGGCATGGCCACAGGCGAACCCATGCGGCGCGACACGGCCCTGGCACAATGGAAAATCACCGGCCCGGTCGCCCAGCGCGACGTGCGGGTGCAGATGCCGCTGGTGCGCCTGCTCGCCTTGGTGTGAGCCCCTGCTTTGCAAAAATTTGCAAACAGGCCCTGGAACTTCCACCAACCGCCCCCACTCTATGCAGCATGGGCGTTGAAAGCGCCCGCCAGTTTAGTGTTGCGAAGCCTGTCGCCTCGTGTGTTGCGGCTGAAACCCTGGAGCGCTTCTCCTCCCTCCCTCTCTTCTTCGTTTCGGGACGCTTCGCAACCTTTTTATACCCACCCCCGGTGCCCCCACCGGGGGTGTTGTTTTTTTTACACCACCGGCTGGGTGTCGATGAAGCTCTGGCGCTGCGCCAGCTTGTCCATCAGGCGAGCCAGGTTGGGGTATTCACCGCGCCACAGCACTTCTGGAAAGCGAAATTCCAGCCAACCCAAGGCGCAGCCCACGGCAATGTCCGACAGGCTCAGGTGGATGCCGCTGCAAAAGGGCTTATCGCCCAAACCCTGTGACATGGCCTTGAGGCTGGCCTGCACCTTGGCCATTTGCCGCTCTATCCAGGCGGGGCTGCGCTGGGCCTCGGAACGCCCCTCGAAAATATGTTCCAGGCGCACCAGAATGGCGGCATCCAGCAGGCCATCGGCCAGGGCCTCCCAGGTCTTGACCTCGGCACGCTCGCGCCCCGTGGCCGGTATGAGCCGCCCCACGGGCGAGAGGGTGTCCAGGTATTCCACGATCACGCGCGAATCGAACACCGCCTCCCCACCCTCCATCACCAGGCAGGGCACTTTGCCCAGAGGGTTGGCCGCGGCAATTTGGGTATCCCCTGCCCAGACGTTTTCCAGCACAAAGCGGTAGTCGAGCTTTTTTTCCGCCATCACGATGCGCACTTTGCGCACATAGGGGCTGGTGGTGGATCCGATCAGTTTCATCTTGGTGGGTTTCAGGGCGCAGGGCGCCGGGTTTTCGATTCTATCCAGCGGCATGGCCCACAGGGCGCCGGCCCCGCGCCTGCGTTGCGCCCCACCTACAATACGGCGCATGAACCTCTCGCCCACCACCGCCCTGTCCCCCCTGGACGGCCGCTACGCCGCCAAGCTTGCCTCTCTGCGCCCCGTCATGAGCGAATACGGCTATATGCACCGCCGCGTGCAGGTGGAAGTGGCCTGGTTCATCGCCTTGTCGGATGCGGGGTTTGCCGAATTTGCTCCGCTTTCAGAAGCTGATCGCGCTTATCTGCAGGGCTTGGTGGCCGATTTTGACGAAGACGATTGCGCCGCCATCAAGGCCGAGGAAAAGGTCACCAACCACGACGTGAAAGCCGTCGAATACTGGATTAAAAAACAGTTCAAAGGCCGCCCGGCGCTGGAAAAGGCCTCCGAATTCGTGCACTTTGCCTGCACCAGCGAAGACATCAACAACACCAGCCACGCCCTGCAGATCAAGGCCGGGCGCGATGCCGTGCTGCTGCCGCAGCTCGACGCCATCATCGCCAGGCTGCGCGCCATGGCGCACCAGTACGCGGCCGTGCCCATGCTCAGCCGCACGCACGGCCAGACGGCCAGCCCGACCACCGTGGGCAAGGAAATCGCCAACGTGGTGGCGCGCCTGCAAAAAACCCGCGCCAGCATTGCCGAGGTCAATATCCTCGCCAAGATGAACGGCGCCGTGGGCAACTACAACGCCCACCTCTCGGCCTGGCCCGGCTTCGACTGGGAGGCGTTCAGCCAGAAGGTGGTGGAAACCCCCGAACCCCTGGGCCTGGGCCTCACGTTCCAGCCCTACAGCATCCAGATCGAGCCGCACGACTACATGGCCGAACTGTTCGACGCCGTGGCGCGCACCAACACCATCCTGATCGAC
>CAZRFF010000215.1:0-4193 GCA_964599265.1 uncultured Simplicispira sp.
TGGGCTGCACGCTGCCGCTGGGGTGGTTGTGCGCCAGCACCACGGCGGCGGCCTGGTGGTGCAGGGCGCGCAGCACCACCTCGCGCGGGTAGACGCTGGTCTGCGTGAGCGTGCCCCTAAAAAGCTCTTCCATGGCCAGCAGCCGGTGCTGGCTGTCCAGAAACAGCACGGCAAAAACCTCGTGCCCCTTGGCTGCCAGGTGCAGTTGCAGGTAGTGCTGCACGGCTTGCGGGGTGTCGAACACGGCGCGCTCGCGCAGGCCCTGGGCCAGGGCGCGGCGGGCCAGCTCCAGCACGGCCACCAGTTCGGCCCGCTTGGCGGGGCCCAGGCCTTTGATGCGTTCCAGGTCTTGGCTGCTGGCGTTCAGCAGTCCGGCGATGCCGCCAAATCCGCCGCAGGGCTGGCCGGTGGCGGGGTCTTGCGCTGGCGGGGCCAGCAGTTCGTCGGCCAGTTGCAGCACGCCCTTGCCCACGATGCCCGTGCGCAGCAAGATGGCGAGCAGTTCGGCATCGGCCAGCGCGGCGGGCCCGCGTGCCAGTAATTTTTCGCGCGGCTGCGCGTCGGCAGGAAGGTCTTTGAGCGGCATGGCAGGTGGGTGACAGGGGCCAAACGTAAAATGGCGTGAGTTTATCGAGGCATCCATGGCAACAGTTCAACCGGGTTCTTTCTTGACCCTGCATTACCGTCTGGCGGGCCCTGCGGGCGACGTCGTCAACACCTTCATCGCCAAACCCGCCACGCTCACGCTGGGCCAGGGCGAGCTGTCCCCGGCGCTGGAGCAGCGCCTGGTCGGCCTGGAAGAGGGCACGCGCACCACCTTTACCCTGGTGCAGGGCGAGGCCTTTGGCGAGCGCAACCCCGACATGCAGCAGTGGGTGGCGCGCAAACTGCTCAACGACCTGGGCGACCCCGACGCGCAATACCACGTGGGCGAAGGCATTGAATTTGCCACGCCCGATGGCATGGGCTCTTACGCCGGCGTGGTTGTGCAGGTGGGCAATGCCGACAGCCCGGATGCCTTGCTGGTTGACTTCAACCACCCGCTGGCGGGCCAGCCGGTGGCGTTTGAAGTGCACATCATCGGCGTGCTATGAACCACCCCCAGGAAGTGCTGCTGGCCGAGCCGCGCGGCTTTTGCGCGGGCGTGGACCGGGCCATCGACATCGTCGAGCGGGCCCTGGCCAAGTTTGGCGCGCCCATTTATGTGCGCCATGAAATCGTGCACAACACCTATGTGGTCAACGACCTCAAGGCCAAGGGCGCGATCTTCATCGAAGACCTGGCCGAAGTCCCACCCGGCGCCACGCTGATCTTCAGCGCCCATGGCGTGAGCAAAGCGGTGCAGGAAGAAGCCCGCGCGCGGGGTTTTTCCATTTTCGACGCCACCTGCCCCCTGGTCACCAAAGTGCATGTGGAGGTGGCCAAGCTGGCGCAAGAGGGTTATGAGTTCATCATGATCGGCCACAAGGGCCACCCCGAGGTCGAGGGCACCTTGGGCCAGCTCGATGGCGGCATCCACCTGGTCGAAGACGTGGCGGATGTGGCGCGTGTGCAGCCGTTGCAGACGGACAAGCTCGCCGTGGTCACGCAAACCACGCTGTCGGTGGACGACGCTGCCGAGATCACCGCCGCCGTGCGTGCGCGCTTTCCCAAGGTGCGCGAGCCCAAGCAGCAGGACATTTGCTACGCCACGCAAAACCGGCAAGATGCCGTCAAGCTCCTGAGCCCGCAGGTGGATCTGGTCATTGTGGTGGGCAGCCCCACCAGCTCCAACAGCAACCGCCTGCGCGAGCTGGCCCAGCGCATGGGCACGGCCAGCTACATGGTCGATAACGCCGATGAGCTGCGGCCCGAGTGGTTCGAGGGCATCGCCCGCGTGGGCCTCACGGCCGGCGCATCGGCCCCAGAGGTGCTGGTGCAGCAGGTGGTGGAGCGCATCCGGGCCTTGGGCGCCGTTTCGGTGCGCAAGTTGAGCGGTATCGAGGAAACCCTCAAATTCCCCCTGCCCAAGGGGCTGAAACTGGACGATGGCGCAGGGCTCTCCGTGACCAAGCGTGCACCGGCCACGGGCGCTGTGCAGCCATAATCGCTCATAAATCAATAGCTTTTAGCGCTTTGTGGATAAGCGCTAGAGGCCGATTTGGCATGGTATTTTTGGCGTCAGAGTGGCACGGGGTGCCCGCTCCATAAATCCAGCGGTGGGTTGGCTGCCACGGCGCGCAGGATGTCGGTGCGCGAAACAAACCCCACCGGAATACCCGCCTCATCGGTCACCGGCAGGCCGGGCAGTCCGGTATCGAGCAGCACGGTGGCCAGGCGGCGCAGGTCGGTGTCCGGGCTGGCGGTAGGGATGGGGCTGACCATGACGGCGTCCACGCTGCGCCGCGCCAAGGCGATGGTTTCCTGGATGTGGCCGGGCTCGGGCAGCAAATCCAGCGGCGCCATATCAGCGCGCAGCAACAGGCCTATCACGCGGCCCAATGCATCCACCACAGGCGCCTGCGCCATGCCGCGCTCGGCCAGTTGCTGCCAGGCGTGGTTGACCACGGTGTCGGGCTGCACGGTGAAGGCGGGGCGGGCCATCACGTCGCGCACTTGCGTGAGCGGCTGGCGGGTGGGGGCCTTGGGCTGGGCGCTTTGGGCGTAAGCGGCCATGGCGTCCTGGGCGCGCAGGGGAATGTCTGTGCTGGTGGCAGCGCCCTCGGCCAGCGGTGCAGAAATGGGCTCCGGCACAAAGGCCGGGTTTTCGCCCGGGCCGCGGGTGCGCAGGGCCTGGGGGCGGCCCACAGGGCGTACCGACGCGATACGCCCCAGGTTTTCCGGGCCACCCCGGTACATCTGCCCCGATGGGCCAAACACAAAAAACATGGCAGCCTCCTGCGCGCCCTGCCATCTGCGGCCGGCATGCCCATGTTATCGGCAAAGCGCGGCGCAGCCACAGGGGCCATCCGGGGCATGTTGTTTTGCGCCCCACTAAAATCGCACCATGCTAGACATTCTTCTTCTTCGCAAAGACCTCGCCAGTGTGGTCGAGCGTCTGCAAAACCGCAAAACCCCCCAGCCCTTCCTGAACGTCGAGGCCTTCCAGACCCTGGAGTCCGAGCGCAAAACCCTGCAAACCCGCACCGAGGAATTGCAGGCCCAGCGCAACCAGCTCTCCAAGCAAATCGGCATGCTCATGGGCAAGGGCGATAAAGACGGTGCCGAGGCGGCCAAGGCCCAGGTGGCAGCGTCCAAGCTGGAGCTGGAGCAGTCGGCCACACGCCTGGAACAAATCCAGGCCGAACTGCTGGCCTTGCTGCAGGCAGTGCCCAACCTTCCCCACGCGTCGGTGCCCGTGGGCGCGGACGAGCATGCCAACGTGGAGGTGCGCCGCTGGGGCCAGCCGCAGGCCTATGCCTTTGCCGTGAAGGACCATGTGGATCTGGGCGCGCCCCTGGGGCTGGACTTTGACCTGGGCGTCAAGCTCTCGGGCTCACGCTTTACCGTCATGCAAGGGGGCATGGCCCGCCTGCACCGCGCCCTGGCCCAGTTCATGCTGGATGTGCAAACCGGGGAGCATGGCTACACCGAATGTTATGTGCCCTACGTGGTCAATGCCGACTCGCTCAAAGGCACGGGCCAGTTGCCCAAGTTCGAGGCCGACCTCTTTGCCGCCAAAAAAGGCGGGCAAGACAGCGAACCCGTGCCCGACCATGCGGCGCTCTACCTCATTCCCACCAGCGAGGTGCCGCTGACCAACCTGGTGCGCGACGTGGTGCTGCAAGAGGCCGAATTGCCGCTCAAACTCACCGCGCATACGCCATGCTTCCGCTCCGAGGCGGGCAGCTACGGCCGCGACACGCGCGGCATGATCCGCCAGCACCAGTTCGACAAGGTGGAAATGGTGCAGGTGGTGCACCCCGATAAAAGCTACGAGGCGCTGGAAGACATGACGCGCCACGCCGAAGCCATCCTGCAAAAACTGGGCCTGCCCTACCGCGTGATGGCGCTGTGCACGGGGGATATGGGCTTTGGCGCCGCCAAAACCTACGACCTGGAAGTCTGGCTGCCCGGCCAGAGCGCTTACCGCGAAATCAGCTCGGTGAGCAACTGCGAAGCCTTCCAGGCGCGGCGCATGCAAGCCCGCTTCAAAAACGCCCAGGGCAAAAACGAATGGGTGCACACCCTGAACGGCTCCGGCCTGGCCGTGG
>CAZRFF010000216.1:0-4173 GCA_964599265.1 uncultured Simplicispira sp.
TTCCGTCATCGACGGCGATGGTGTTGAACTCCTTGGCAACGCCGCCAGCGGCCTCGATCTCGCGCGCGACGAGCTGGCCCATGTCCTTCAGGTGCACATGGCCGGGCACGAACTGGGTGAAGGAGTTGACCACCGCGATGATGGGCTTTTGGAAGTCGGCGTCCTTCATGCCGGTGGCGCGCCACAGGGCGCGGGCACCGGCCATGTTGCGGCCGGCGGTGGAGGTTTTGGAGCGGTAGGCGGGCATCGTGGTGGCTAACTTATGAATCGACAAAAACCGGCCCATGCGCTTGCGGGCCACGGCGCGCCTGTGGGAGCCGCCTTGTGAGCGGGTCTGGCAGGCAAGGCTTTGGATTATGTCGCAGCATCCCATCCCCACAGCGGCAGGGGTTTGGCGCCCCCACAGCCCGCCCCGCCGCAACGCACCCAATACCGGCTTTGCATTACAATATGCACCGTATGTTTGCCGCCTTACCGTTCACCCTGAACCTGGCCCCCGCCCTGCTGGTGGGTAAGGCCGTGCGCGCAAGCATTACCAAAACCACGACCATTAAGGGCTGATCCAGCTCCGGCATCGTCGTGCGCCCTCCCTGGCCCAGACGAGCCGGGGGCAAGGAGAACAGCCGCCACCGGTCGCGTGCGGACTGTTTTTTAACTTGAAAGGGCGTTGAAAATGAGCAAGTTGGTAGGACTGGTGGGCTGGCGCGGAATGGTCGGCTCGGTGTTGATGGACCGCATGCAGGCCGAGGGCGATTTCGGCCTGATCGAGCCCGTGTTTTTCTCCACCTCCAACGCAGGCGGCAAAGCGCCCGCCATGGCAAAAACGCACACTGCGCTCAAAGACGCCAACGACATCGCGGCACTGGCCCAATGCGACATCATCATCACCTGCCAGGGCGGTGATTACACCAAGGACGTTTTCCCCAAGCTCCGCGCCAGCGGCTGGCAAGGCCACTGGATCGACGCGGCCAGCGCACTGCGCATGGAAGACGACGCGGTCATCATCCTCGACCCGGTCAACGACGGCCTGATCCGCTCCAAGCTCGCCGCCGGCGGCAAAAACTGGATTGGCGGCAACTGCACCAACTCCATCCTGCTTATGGGCTTGAACGGCCTGTTCAACGCCGGTTTGGTCGAATGGGTCAGCTCCATGACCTACCAGGCCGCATCCGGCGCTGGCGCCAACAACATGCGCGAACTCCTGAAAGGCATGGGCGTGATCCACAACGCCGTCGCGGCCGAACTGGCCACGCCCTCCTCGGCCATTCTGGAAATTGACCGCAAGGTCGCGCAAACCATCCGCGAGGACGTGCCCACCGAATTTTTTGGCGCACCGCTGGCGGGCGGCCTGATCCCCTGGATCGACAGCCAGTTGCCCAACGGCCAGTCCAAAGAAGAATGGAAAGGCCAGGCCGAGGTCAACAAAATCCTGGGCACCAGCGCCACCATTCCCGTGGACGGCCTGTGCGTGCGCATCGGCGCCATGCGCTGCCACTCGCTGGCCCTCACCCTGAAGCTCACAAAGGATGTGCCGCTCCCCGAGATCGAAGCATTGATCAAAGGCGGCAACCCCTGGGTCAAGTTCGTCGCCAACGACAAGGCCGTGACGGTCAAAGAACTCACCCCGGCCACCATTACCGGCGGCCTGGATGTGGGCGTGGGCCGCGTGCGCAAACTCAATATGGGCCCGGAATACATCTCCGCCTTCGTGATCGGCGACCAACTGCTGTGGGGCGCTGCCGAGCCGCTGCGCCGCATGCTGCGCATCCTGCTGGACGCCTGATACTGCCCTCAAGAAAGCGCCTTCGGGCGCTTTTTTGTATCGACACACATCGAAACACCTGGTTACCCCACGTTGCCATTGGACAACACCTGCAGGGCTGTAAACCCCACTTGCGGCGCTTGGCCCAAGCTTCCCCACTACATGAGCTTGTCAGTGCAAAACATTGCTGCTAAGGTGCTTTTAACTATTTTCTCTCACGCTGGAGCGCAGGGAGGTTTGCGAGCATGATCACTACCAAAGCGCTCCACCGAGCCACAGAACCCAATCCGTTGATGGCAACTATGCACCGTTGGAAATACTCCACCCTGGCCGCTGCCGTGGCTACCCTTGGCCTTTGCAGCACCAATGCCCTGGCTTTGGCCCTGGGGCCCATCACCGTTCAATCCGCATTGGGCGAACCCCTGCGCGCTGAAATTGAACTCCCGCAAGCCAGCGCATCGGAAACCGAAACCCTGCGCGTGACCACGGCTTCGCCCGAAACCTACCGGGCCCAGGGCATGGAATACACCAACGCCGTCACCCGCGTGCAAGTCGAGGTCAAGCGCCGCCCCAACGGCAGCACCGTGCTGCGCCTGACCAGCGATCGCCCAGTGAACGAACCCTTCGTGGATTTGGTCATCGACGCCAACTGGAACAGCGGCCGCCTCACACGCAGCTACACCATGCTGTTCGACCCTCCGGCCCTGCGAAAAGCCGCTCCCAGCGTTGCCGCCGCCCCGGTCGCCGCACCAGCCAAGAGCGCCGAACCCAAAGCCCCGCGCACCACGCCACCCAGCGCGCCCGCCGCCGCCGCGCCATCTGCCACGGCCGCTGCTGGCGACCAAAGCGTGACCGTCAAAACCGGCGACACCGCCGGGCGCATTGCCAACAGCCACCGCCCCTCGGGCGTGTCGCTCGACCAAATGCTGGTGGCCATGCTGCAGGCCAACCCGGATGCCTTCATCAAGGGCAACGTCAACCGCATCAAGGCTGGCGCCGTACTGCAAATGCCCAGCGAAGCCCAGGCCAGCGCAGTCACCAAGGCCGAGGCGCGCCAGGTGCTGAGCACGCAGAGCCGCGACTTCAACGAATTCCGCCACAAACTGGCGGGCGCCGCACCGCAGGCCGATGTGGGCTCCGGCTCGCGCAGCGCCAAGGGCAGCGTGCAAACGCAAGTGCAAGAACAAAAGGCCAGCAGCGCCGCGCCCGACAAGCTCACCCTGTCCAAGGGCGCCCTCAAGGGCCGCAAAGCCACTGAAGAAGCGCTGGCCCAACGCAAACAGTCGCAGCAATCGGCCGCGCGCGTAGAAGAGCTGGCCAAGAACATCGAAGACCTGAACAAGCTGGGCGCTGCGTCTGCCGCGGCCCCGGCAGCCGCCGCTCCAGCCGCCAGCGCCCCCGGTGTGGCCGTGCCTGTGGCAGCACCCGTGGCGCCCCCCACACCGGCTCCTGCCCCTGAAGCCGCAGCCCCGGCAGCGCCAGCCTCCGCATCTGTTGCGGCCCCTGCTGCTGCACCGGCCAGCGAAGCCGCTTCGGCCCCCGAAGCTGCCGCAGCCCCCGCCAGCGAGGCCGCATCGGCCCCTGCGGCCGAACCAGCCCCGGCACCTGCTGCCAAGCCCGCCGCGCCCCCTCCCCCACCACCCCCGCCGGTGGAAGAGCCCGGCTTCCTCTCTGGCCTGCTGGACGACCCGCTGCTGGCCGGCGGCGGCCTGCTGGCGCTGCTCCTGCTGGGCTATGGCGGCTACCGTGTGGCGCAACGCCGCCGTGGCGGTGCCGCCATGGACAGCTCCTTCCTCGAAAGCCGCCTGCAACCCGACTCCTTCTTTGGCGCCAGCGGTGGCCAGCGCGTGGATACGGCCAACACCGACTCCACCACCGGTGGCTCGTCCATGGCCTACTCGCCCAGCCAACTCGATGCCGGCGGCGACGTGGACCCCGTGGCCGAAGCCGACGTGTATCTGGCCTATGGCCGCGACCTGCAGGCCGAGGAAATCCTGAAAGAAGCCGTGCGCCACAACCCCACGCGCGTCTCCATCCACACCAAGCTGGCCGAAATCTACGCCAAGCGCCAAGACCGCAAGGCCCTGGAAGCCACGGCCACCCAAATCCACCAACTGACCCAGGGCGACGGCCCCGACTGGAACCGCGTGTCCGAACTCGGCCGCACGCTGGACGCCGACAACCCCCTGTACCAGCCTGGCGGCAGGCCCATGGCAACGGCGGCGGCACCCGATACGATGGCCCCGTCCACCATGCCCCCGGATCTGGATCTGGACTTGGATCTCGACCTGCCCGACGATGCCCTGACCGACGCCCCCCCGGCCCCGGCAGGTGCTTTTGCCGCTGCAGCGCAGCACGCCGCACAAGGCGTGCCCAGCGAGCTGCCCACCTTCCTGGAAGACAGCGCCCCC
>CAZRFF010000217.1:0-4171 GCA_964599265.1 uncultured Simplicispira sp.
GCACGCCAGCGGCATCCACCAGGACGGCGTGCTCAAGGCGCGCGACACCTACGAAATCATGCGCGCCGAAGATGTGGGCTGGACGGCCAACAAAATCGTGCTGGGCAAACTCTCGGGCCGCAACGCGTTCAAGCAGCGCTTGCAAGAGCTCGGCGTGCAGCTCGACAGCGAAACCGAAGTCAATGCCGCTTTTGCCCGCTTCAAAGAACTGGCCGACCGCAAGAGCGAAATTTTTGACGAAGACATCCTGGCTTTGGTGAGCGATGACACGGTGGGCGGTGCCGCCGACCAATACGGCTTCGTGTCCCTGGCGCAACACAGCGAAACGGGTGAACGCCCCCAGGCGCGCATCGTTTTTACCGACGCTGGCAAAGAGGTGGTGGCCGAGGCAGATGGCAATGGCCCGGTGGATGCTTCGCTCAAAGCCATCGAATCGCATGTGCAAAGCGGCGCTGAAATGGTGCTGTATTCGGTGAACGCCATCAGCGGCTCCACCGAAAGCCAGGGTGAGGTGACGGTGCGCCTGCAAAACAGTGGCCGCGTGGTCAATGGTGTAGGGGCAGACCCGGACATCATCGTCGCCTCGGCCAAGGCCTATCTGCACGCCCTGAACAAGCTGCAAAGCAAGGCCGACCGGGTGGCTGCCCAGGGATAAATTCTTTTCATCCACTGGATTCAAATGATCCTGCAAGACATTGATCTTGCAGGATCATTTTCTTCCTATTACACTGCGTCACATTTCTTGGCAGCAGGGAGTCACATTTTGCTTCACACCTCTTTCATGACTTCTTTGCGGCGTTGCGCGCGCGGCGCTTCCGTTCTTCTTTTGGGGGTGGCGCTGGCCTTGGGTACGGCACACGCCGCGCAGCGCCAGGCGGCCCCGGCCAAAAAACAAAAAGTGCACCATGCCAAACGCGCGGCAGCCAAATCAACCACCGTGGCTGCACGTTCGGCCCCAAAATCGCCACGCGGCGCCGTAGCGGCCCGCAAAAAGGCTGTGCCCGTGGTGGAGCGCCGCCCTTCGTATGGTGAGTTGGCTGGTTTGCACGGCAAGAACGACCCGCTGGAGCTCAAATCCAGCGTGGCCTTGGTGGTAGACCAAGACACCCACGAGGTGCTTTTGAGCAAAAACGACCAGGCCGTGCTGCCCATTGCATCGCTGACCAAGCTGATGACGGGCCTCATCATCAGCCAGGCCCACCTGGACATGCATGAGTCCATCACCATCACCGAAGACGATATTGACACCGAAAAAGGCAGCCGTTCACGTTTGGCGGTGGGCACCACGCTCACGCGCGGTGAAATGTTGCACCTGGCACTCATGTCCAGCGAAAACCGGGCCGCCCATGCTTTGGGGCGCACCTACCCCGGGGGCTTGGGCGTGTTTGTGGAGCAGATGAACCTCAAGGCCAAATTGCTGGGCATGAACGACACACGTTACGTGGAGCCCACGGGCCTGTCGAGCAACAACCGATCCAGCGCGCGCGATTTGGCCGCTTTGGTGAACGTGGCGCACACCGACCCGGTGCTGCGCGAATATTCCACCTCCCCCGGCTACGAAGTCGATCTGGGCCGGAAAATCCTGCAGTACAAAAACACCAACATGCTGGTCAAGAACCCGACATGGGACATTGGCTTGCAAAAAACGGGCTATATCTCCGAGGCGGGGCGTTGCCTGGTCATGCAAACCAAGATTGCCGGGCGCAAGCTCATCATGGTGTTCCTGGACTCGGCCGGCAAGCTCAGCCGGATTGGCGATGCAGAGCGCGTGCGCCGCTGGGTGGAGTCTTCCCCCGTGCTGCAGCCGGCTGCAGCCAATGGCGCACACCCGTTGGCACTTGGCCGCAACGGTTGAAGTCGCGGCCTGAACCATTCAGGCCAAGGCGGTGGTGTTGCCCTTGTCACACCTTGCGTTCATACCGCACAAAGGCAAAGGGCAATCCGCTGGTGCTGGTGTGCTCTGCGCGTGCAGTGGCTTCCCATTCGGGGCCGAGTTGCGGCGCAAAGGCATCGCCTTCAACGGCTTGGGCTATTTCGGTCACTTCCACGCGCTGGGCCAGGGGCAGGGCCTGGGCGTAGATTTGCGCGCCGCCTATCACCCACACGGTGGGGGGGGTGGATTGCTCTGCTATTTGTAGTGCTTCGCGCAGGCTGGATGCGCGCTGCACCCCATTTTCATCCCAATTTTCCTGGCGTGTGACGACGATGTTGCTGCGCCCTGGCAGGGGGCGAAAGCGTGGCGGGAGGGAATCCCAGGTCTTGCGCCCCATGATGACGGGCGCCCCTTGCGTGAGCTGCTTGAAGTGCGCCAGGTCTTCGGGCAGGTGCCAGGGCATGGTGCCGTCTTTGCCAATGGTGCCGTTGGCGGCGCGGGCGTAGATGAGGGCAATTTGCATGGTCACACCGCCACAGGCGCTTTGATGGCGGGGTGGCATTGGTAGTCCAGCACCTCAAAATCTTCGTATGCGTAGCCAAAGATGCTGTCCGGCCTGCGCTTGATGTGCAGCACCGGATAAGGGTAGGGCGCACGTGCCAGCTGTGTTTGCACCTGTTCGGTGTGGTTGCTGTAGATGTGGCAATCGCCCCCCGTCCAGATGAAGTCGCCCACCTCCAGGCCGCACTGCTGCGCCACCATGTGCGTGAGCAGGGCATAGCTGGCAATGTTGAAGGGCACGCCGAGAAAAATGTCGGCACTGCGCTGGTACAACTGGCAGGAGAGGCGCCCTTTGCCGCCCGGCGCAGTGGCCGGCGCCACGTAGAACTGAAAAAAGGCGTGGCAGGGCATGAGCGCCATTTTGTCCAGCTCGGCCACGTTCCAACTGCTCACGATGATGCGGCGGCTGTCGGGGTTGGTCTTGAGCGTGTCTATCACCTGCTGGATCTGGTCGATGTGCCCGCCATCGGGCGTAGGCCAGTTGCGCCACTGCACACCGTACACGGGGCCCAGGTCACCGTCTTCGCGGGCCCATTCGTCCCAGATGGTGACCCCGCGCTCCTGCAGCCAGCGCGCGTTGCCACTGCCTTGCAAAAACCATAGCAACTCCAGGATGATGCTTTTGAGGTGCACCTTTTTGGTGGTGACCAGCGGAAAGCCTTCCGAGAGGTCAAAGCGCAACTGGTGGCCAAACACGCTTCGTGTGCCGGTGCCGGTGCGGTCGCCCTTGGCCACGCCCTGGAAATACACATGGCGCATGAAGTCTTCGTATTGCGAGCGGATGGGGCGGTTGGGCATCATGGGTGGGTTGCGCCTGGCGTCGGTCAATAAACAGGGGATTATGGCGGCGGCGCGGCAACGTGGTGGGTGAGAACGGGGGCGATTTTGGGTTTCGGGTTACAATCGCCGGGTTTTGCATGGTGCAAGACGCACGCCAGTGGCCGCTTCCAGCTTCTGGCGCAAGTAAAACCCGTGCGCCGGGTGGGCCTCACAAGGGCTGCCGCGCACACCAATCTATCAGGAAACCCAATGATCGCCTCTTCTATCAAGGCCGAAGTCGTCAAAGCCAACCAGCGCGCTGCCAATGATACCGGCAGCCCTGAAGTCCAGGTGGCCCTGCTCACCGCCCGCATCAACGAGCTGATGCCCCACTTCAAGCAACACGCCAAAGACCACCACGGTCGCCGCGGCCTGCTGCGCATGGTGAGCCGCCGCCGCAAGCTGCTGGATTACCTCAAGGCCAAGGACGCTGACCGCTACACGGCCCTGATCGCCAAGCTGGGCCTGCGCAAGTAAAGCCTGCTGCATGCCAAAACGCCTGGGTTAGTGCGCTGACTCAGGCGTTTTTTACTTTTCCGGAGTGCCAAACAGGGCGAAGCTGTGTCATTCCAATGAACTCCGCGGGCGGATTCACTGGAATGGCATCGTTTGCTGAGTTGGCCTCTAACGACCGCTGGTAGTGCGCTGCCAGCTCTATTTTTAGGAGCAAACCTATGACGATGTTCAATAAAGTCACCAAGACCTTCCAATGGGGTCAACACACCGTGACCATGGAAACCGGCGAGATCGCCCGCCAGGCTTCCGGCGCCGTGCTGGTCAATATCGACGACACCGTGGTGCTGGCCACCGTGGTCGCCTCCAAGACCTCCAAGCCCGGCCAGGACTTCTTCCCCCTGACCGTGGACTACATCGAGAAGACCTACGCCGCCGGCAAGATCCCCGGCAGCTTCTTCAAGC
>CAZRFF010000218.1:0-4152 GCA_964599265.1 uncultured Simplicispira sp.
CAACAACGCGGGCAGCGGCCAGGGAAAGCGCAGGGGTTTGGGGGCAAAAGTGTGCACAGCGGGCCAGTGGATAAAGCAAGCGCCAGTGTAGGGGCAAGCGGGGCGCCCCGCGGCCCCCTGCCCACCCTTCAGCGTGCGCTATGTCACGCCATGCCGCGCAAAAATCACCGCCCGCGCAGGCGTTCGATCAGGCCGTTGAGCGCATCCAGGGAGCCAAACTGGATGGCCAGCTCGCCCATGTCTTCCACGCGCGTGCCGCGTTTGACGCGCTTCTTCACCCGCACCTCGACCTCGGCCATGAGCAGGTCGGAGAGTTCTTCTTCCACCCGGCGGATGTCGCGCGATTTTTCTTTCTTGGGTTTTTGCGGCACGAGGTTGAATTCCGCCCCCAGTTTTTTGACCAGGGCCTCGGCCTCGCGCACCGAGAATTTTTTGGCGGCAATCTGGTTGGCCGCGGTGATTTGCGTGGCGCGGTCCAGCGCCAGCAGGGCGCGGGCGTGGCCCATGTCAATATCGCCCGCCATGAGCATGGTCTGCACCGGATCGGCCAGGTTCAACAGGCGCAGCAAGTTGCTGGCAGCGCTGCGCGAGCGCCCCACGGCCTGCGCGGCCTGCTCGTGCGTGAGGCCAAATTCGCGCACCAGGCGCTGCAGGCCCTGCGCCTCTTCCAGCGGGTTGAGGTCTTCGCGCTGGATGTTTTCGATGAGCGCCATGGCGGCGGCAGATTCGTTGGGCACATCGCGCACCAGCACGGGCACTTCGGCCAGCCCCGCCAGGCGCGATGCGCGAAAACGCCGCTCGCCCGCAATGATTTCGTATTTGCCCGCGTTCTCGCCTTCGGCCAGGCGCCGCACCAGGATGGGCTGCATGATGCCCTGGGCCTTGATGGACTCGGCCAGCTCGTAGAGCGCGCCTTCGTCCATGCGCGTGCGCGGCTGGTACATGCCGGGCACCAGTGCAGCGAGCGGCAAGCGGCTGGGCAAGCCCGCATCAGCGGCCTGCGCCTGCTCGGCGGCCTCGGCCACTTTGGGGCCCAGAAGGGCTTCGAGTCCGCGGCCTAGGCCTTTGGGTTTTTTGGTGACCATTTTGTTGTTCAGTTGTTCATGAGGGATTGCAACCATTTTTGCCCATCAGGCCAACCACCCAATTGGCTCTCGGCATTGATATGCCCGCAGTCGCCATAGTCCACAAAGCGCGCTCCCCAATCTTGGGCCAGGGATTGCGCACGCTCGAAGCTGCAATACGGGTCATTGCGGCTGCCCACCAGGGTGCTGGGAAACGGCAGTTTTTGCCGGGCAATGGGTGACCAGCCACGGATTTGCGCGGCGAGGTCTGGGCGCTCTACGTCGCCGGGGGCCACGAGCAAGGCGCCGCGCACTTTGGCGGTGCGCTGCGAATGCGCCGCCCACCAGGCGGTGAGGATGCAGCCCAGGCTGTGCGCCACCAGCACCACGGGCGCGGGGCTGTCGGCCACCACTTCGTCGAGCCGGGCCGACCAGTCGCCACGCAGGGGGCGCATCCAGTCGTGCTGCTCTACGCGCTGGTAGCCGTAGAGGCGCTCCCATTCGGTTTGCCAGTGGCCAGGGCCGGAGTTTTGCCAGCCGGGCAGTATCAACACATTGGGGGATTGCATTGCTATGCTTTGAATAGCTGGTGGCGCTTTTTCACTGGGCGGTAGAGGCTGATTTGCCTGCAAATTCTGGCATGGTCTGCACGCGCTCG
The DNA here is from genome assembly GCA_964599265.1 of uncultured Simplicispira sp. Lineage (GTDB taxonomy): Bacteria > Pseudomonadota > Gammaproteobacteria > Burkholderiales > Burkholderiaceae_C > Simplicispira. Next base: position 1,723 of record CAZRFF010000218.1, read on the forward strand.
ACCATTTCGCGGGCGAATTCCACAAACGACTGGCTGCCCTTGGCCGAGGGGTCGAACACCACGCCGGGCAGGCCGTAGCTGGGCGCTTCGGCCAGGCGCACGTTGCGGGGGATGACGGTGTTGAACACCTTATTGCCAAAATGGGCCTTGAGCTGGTCGCTCACCTGCGTTTGCAGGGTGATGCGCGGGTCGAACATAACGCGCAGCAGGCCGATGATTTGCAGGTCGGCATTGAGGTTGGCGTGCACCTGCTTGATGGTGTTGACCAGGTCAGTCAGCCCTTCGAGCGCAAAGTATTCGCACTGCATGGGCACGATGACGCCGTGTGCGCTGCACAGGCCGTTGAGCGTGAGCATGGAGAGCGATGGCGGGCAGTCGATGAGCACGAAGTCAAAGTCGGCATCGGCCTGGGCCAGCGCGGCCTTGAGGCGTTTTTCTCGGCGCTCCAGCTCTACCAGCTCCACCTCGGCACCGGCCAGCTCGCGGTTGGCGCCCAGCACCCAATAACCGCATTTGTCGGACAGGACGGCCGCCTCTTTGATACTGGCCGACTCCAGCAGCACGTCGTACACCGACAGATCCAGCGCACGCTTGTCCACCCCCGATCCCATGGTGGCATTGCCCTGCGGGTCCAGGTCCACCATCAGCACGCGCTGTCCGATCTTGGCCAGCCCGGCGGCCAGGTTGACCGTAGTGGTGGTTTTGCCGACGCCGCCCTTCTGGTTGGCCACACAAAAGATTTTCGCCATGGGTGAATCGCTTTATTTGGAAATGGCCAGCTTGACGCCGAAACCGATCAGGAACACGCCCGCCAACTTTTCCAGCACCCGGGCAATGGTGGGGTTGGCGCGCATGCGCTCGGCCAGGTGGTGCGTGAGCAGCACCACGACCAGGCCATACAAAAACGTGAGCAGGGCGATGGTGGCCGCCATCACGCCAAAGGTCAGCATACCCTGGTGGCGCGCAGGGTCCACGAACAGCGGGAAGAACGCCATGTAGAACACGATGGCCTTAGGGTTGAGCAGCGTGATAAGAGCCGCCTGCTTGAAGTAGTGGTGCGGCTCGATGTGCAGCACGGGCGCGGCGCCGGGCTTGGCCGTCAGCATCTTGAACCCCAGCCACGCCAGGTAGGCGGCGCCCAGCCACTGCACGGCGTTGAAGGCTGCCGGGTAGGCGGCCAGCAAGGCCGCCACACCGGCCACCGCCGCCCACATCAGCACCTGGTCCCCGGCAATCACGCCCAGCGTGGCCGCCAGGCCGCCACGCACCCCGCCCTTGCTGGTGGAGGTAATGAGCGCCAGATTGCCCGGCCCGGGAATGGCCAGAAACAACACGATGGCGGCCACGAAGGCGCCGTAGTCTGCAATGCCGAACATGTGGATTCCTCTGGGGGCTGGAAGGTGCGTGCAGTGCTGCGCGCCCGGAGCCCGAGTTTACGCGACCGCCCTGCCCTGCATTGCACTGCTTTGCGACAAAGGGCACATCCAGACAATGCAGCGCTCGGCACCCAGCCCTGGCACCTGGAGTTGTTCCACGTGAAACACCTGCACGTCACCGGGCAGGGCTGCCAGTTCGTCCTGGGGATGCTTGCCCTTCATGGCCAGCCACACCCCTTGCGGCGCCAGCGCGTTGCGCGACCAGGTAGTGAAGTCCAAGAGCGAGGCAAAGGCGCGGCAGCTCACCACGTCAAAAGGCCCCACCAGGCTTTCGACCCGCGCATGGAGACCATGCAGGTTGGGCAGACGCAGCGCAGCGGCGGCCTGCTGGATGAAGGCGGCCTTCTTGGCCACGGTGTCCACGCAGCTCACGTCCACTTCGGGGCAGCAGATGGCGAACACCACGCCGGGCAGGCCACCGCCCGAGCCCACGTCGAGCAGTCGCACGGGCGCTGCCAACCCGGCCTGCGCGGTATGGCGGCGCAGCGGCGCCACGGCGGCCAGGCTGTCGAGCAGGTGGTGGGTCAGCATCTCCTGCGGGTCGCGCACCGCGGTGAGGTTGTACACCTTGTTCCACTTCTGCAGAAGTGCGAGAAAGTCCAGGAGCTGCCGCACCTGTTGCTCAGCCAGCGACAAACCCAGCGCCTCGGCGCCCGAACGCAACGATGCTTCCATGGAGAGTGTCTCAATGGCCATGGCGAGACCGTGCAAGTGCCAATGCAGCGCCAATAGCCACCCGTGCCTGGGGGCTGTTTTTCCAACAACTGGATTCTGTCAGGCGTGCGCCGGCCTCCAGGATGTCCAGCGCATTGGCCTTGGCCAGCTGCGCCAGCGAGATGTAGCCCATCTGCTCCAGGCGCGCTACCACCGTCGGCCCTACGCCCTTGCAGGAAAGCAAGGCCTGCCGCTCATCCAGCGGAAACTGCATGTTGCGCCTCCTCGTTCCGTGTGAATCCTTTGAAGCCGCCCTTCTTGAGGTGCACCATGAGCAGGG
>CAZRFF010000219.1:0-4150 GCA_964599265.1 uncultured Simplicispira sp.
GGGCGTCACCGGGCAGTTTTTTGCCACCGTCACGCTGGCCAAACGCGAGAAATCGTACGAAGGCTCAATGCCACTGGTGGTATATGGCGCCCTCACCGCGGCAATTATCTCGGTTATTACGCTGCTGCACGGTGCGGGCAACGGCGTGCTGACCATTGCCAAGGGTACGCTGCCGTTGCTGTACTTCGGCGCCCAGGGGTACGGGGAGCGCCAGGGCCTCCTGGTGATTCCCGCCCGCATCTGCCAGGCCCTCGCGCCCATGCTGTTCGGCGCATTGATGGCCCGCGTGGGCCTGCAGGCGCTGCTGCTGACCACCCTGCTGGGCGTCCTGGCCTGGCTGGCCCTGATGGCATTGGACCCGCCGCCCGATCACCCGCAGGCCCCCGCGCCATGACACGCGCCGCGCACCCCTTTTCCTGGCTGCACCGCGCGGCGCTGCTGGCCGCCTGCCTGCTGCTGACCGCCTGCGCGCAAGGGGGCGGGGCGTTTGCGTACTACTGGCAATCGGTGCAGGGCCACACCCGGCTGATGGCCGCCGCCCAGCCCATTGATGACTGGCTGAAACGCCCCGACCTGCCGCCCGCATTGCGCGAGCGCCTGCAGCTGGCCCAACGCGCCCGGGCCTTTGCCAGCAACGCGCTGCACCTGCCCGACAACGCCAGCTACCGCCGCTACGCCGACCTGCAGCGCCCCTACGCCGTGTGGAACGTGGTGGCCGCGCCGCCCTATTCCCTCACGCTGCACCGCTGGTGCTTTCCCGTCACCGGCTGCATTGGCTACCGGGGCTACTTCGATGCCGCAGGCGCACAGGCCGAGGCCGCCCGGCTGGCGGCGCAGGGCCTGGAGGTGGAGGTGTATGGCGTGCCCGCGTATTCCACGCTGGGCTACTTCAACTGGGCGGGGGGCGACCCGCTGCTCTCGACCTTCATCGCCTGGCCGGAGGGCGAATTCGTCCGCCTCATGCTGCATGAGCTGGCGCACCAGGTGGCGTATGCGCAGGACGACACCGCCTTCAACGAATCCCTGGCCACGGCGGTGGAGCGCCTGGGCACCGCGCGCTGGCTGGCCCAGCACGGCAGCCCCGCCGCCCGCCAGGCCTTTGCCGCCAGCCAGGCGCAGCGCCAGGATTTTCGCGCCCTCACCCTGGCCACGCGCGCCCGCCTGGCTGCCATTTACGAACAAAATCAGGCTGCAGCGCCCGATATACAAGCGCTAGTAGCTATGAAAACAGAAGCAATGCAGGCTTTTCGCACCGCCTACGCCCAGTTGCGCGCGCGCTGGCTGGCCCAGGGCATGGCCGTGGCAGGCTACGACCGCTGGGTGCGCGAGGCCAACAACGCCAGCTTTGCCGCCCAGGCCGCCTACGACCATTGGGTGGGCGCCTTCGAAACCCTGTTCGCAAACCACAACGGGGACTGGATTGCGTTTTATGATGCCGTCAAAACATTGGCTGCCATGCCCAGCACCGAACGCCACGCGCGCCTGTGCGCCATGCAGCCCCAGAACCCCGCAGGAGACTCCCCATGTCCGTGATCCACATCCACCGCCACCACCACCTGGGCCTGGAGGAAGCACGCAAGATCGCCTTCATGTGGGCCGAGCAGGTCGAAGAAGAATTCGGCATGGAATGCGCTTACGAAGAGGGCGACACCGAAGACACCGTGTATTTCACCCGCGCCGGCGTCAAGGGCACGCTGCAGGTGCAGGGCGGCCAATTCGAGCTGCACGCCGAGCTGGGTTTTCTGGTGGGCGCCTTCAAGGGCCGCATCGAGCACGAAATCACCCAGCAGCTCGACGCCCTGCTGCACCCGTCGGCCGGGCACAAAAAACACAAACCCCACGCCAAGAAGAAAAAATAAAGCCCTCCGAAGAGGGCTTTGCAAAGAGCCGGTGGGCTTGCCCCACACGGGCGGCAATCAACCGCCCTTCTTGGTGCGCTTGCCGGGGTTCTTCTTGCTGCGGGTGTGCGAACCGCGCTCCAGGCTCACGCGCTGGCCGCGGCCGTGCGTGGGCAGCACCACACCGTTGGGCGTCTTGGGCTGGGGGGTGAATTTGCGATCGGCTTCGGTAACGATTTTGTTGCCCATGGCTAAGTCTCTATCGGTCAGGTTGAAAACCCCGTATTAGGCCACAGAGCGCAAAACCGCCCTGCGCCCGCCGGATTGCGCATCAGCTCAGCGATCCGATCAGGTCGATGTACTGCTGCTGGGCGTCGCCCTGCGCCGTGCCCTTGAGGTTGTTCCAGGCGTCCCACTTGGCGCGGCCCACCATGTCGCCAAAGCCGGGTTTTTTCTCGGCGTTGTCGCCCGCCGTGCCTTGCTTGTAGAGGGCGTAGATTTTGAGCAGCGTGGCATTGTCGGGGCGCTCGCTCAGGTTTTTGGAATTGGCCACGGCGGCTTCGAAAGCGGCATTGAGATCGGACATGCAAAGTCTCCTGAAAGGTAAAAAAGGCGGGGGGCGGGTAAAAACCGAGGCGCCAAACGCTGGCAGCGTTGTATCTTACGGGCAGCATGCTTGAAAATCACGGCCTGCCTTAGACGCGCACCTCCAAATCCCTCACTGGCTCCACCCATGGTCACCCGCATTTCTTCCCGCAAATCCCCAGCCCAGAGCACCCCTGAAGCCCCGGCAACGCTGCAACCCACCCAGATGGCCATCGATGCGGCCATGGCCGTGCAAAAAAACGTGCGCCGCGCCGCCACCGGCATGCTGGGCCTGTCGGGCGAGCGCATGAGCAAGGTGGACACCGCCTGGCTGCGCATGGATTCGGCCAGCAACCTGATGATGATCAACGGCGTGTGGACGGTCTCGCCCGGCATCACGCTGGCCGCCCTGCGCGAGCGCGTGCAACAGCGCCTGTTGCAGTACCCGCGCTTTCGCCAGCGCGTGGTGGAAGACGCCGCCGGCGCCACCTGGGTGGAGGACCAGCGCTTTGACATCGCCACCCACGTGCAAAGCGCCAAACTCCCCAAGCGCAAAGGCCAAAGCCAGCAAGCGGCCCTGCAAGAATTTGTAGGCCAACTGGCGACCGAGCCCCTGGATCCCAAGCACCCGCTGTGGCATTTCACGTTGATCGAAGACTTTGTGGGTGACGACGGCCAGCCCTCCAGCGCCCTGGTCGTGCGCCTGCACCACTGCATTGCCGACGGCATTGCGCTGATCTCGGTCACCATGTCCCTTGTCGATGGCGGCGCCGAACCCCCCAAGCGCCGCAAAAAGAGCGCCAGCGGGACCGAGGACTGGATTGCAGCCACCCTCATCAAACCCTTTACCGGCATGACCGTCAAGGCCCTGGATCTGGTGGGCGAGAGCGCTGCCAAATCCCTGCACCTGCTGCTGGACCCCGAAAAAGCCATGCAGCACGGCCTGGCCGGTTCCGTGGACGCCGCCCGCCTGGGTTACCAACTGGTGAGCGACGCCGCATCGCTCGCCCTCATGCCCGACGATTCACCCACCGCGCTCAAGGGCCAGCCCGGCTCGCAAAAGCGCGTGGCTTGGTGCCCTCCGCTGCCGCTCGATGAAGTCAAGGCCATAGGCAAGGCGCTCAACTGCTCCATCAACGACGTGCTGCTGTCCTGCGTGGCCGGCGCCATTGGCAGCTATTTGCGCCAGCAGGGCGATGACACCGAGGGCAAGGAAATCCGCGCCATGATTCCGGTAAACCTGCGCCCGCTCGAAGAGGCCTGGAAGCTGGGCAACCACTTCGGCCTGGTGCCACTGGTGCTGCCCATCGGCATGACCAACCCCATCGAGCGCGTGTACGAAGTACGCAGCCGCATGGCCGCCCTCAAGGGCAGCACCCAGCCGCTGCTGGCCTTCGGCCTGCTGGCCGTGGCGGGCCTGCTCATCAAACCCGCACAAGACGCCCTGCTGGGCCTGTTCAGCCGCAAGACCACAGCCGTCATGACCAACGTGCCCGGCCCCGCCAACCCCATTCATCTGTGCGGCTCGCGCGTGACGCAGTGCATGTTCTGGGTGCCGCAGTCGGGCAACGTGGGGCTGGGCGTGTCCATTTTGAGCTATGGCGGCGGCGTGCAGTTCGGCGTCATCACCGACACCCAGCTGTGCCCCGAGCCCCAGCAAATCATCGACGCCTTCGCGCCCGAGTTCGCCGCGCTCTCCACCCTCACCCTCATGCTGCCGTGGGGCG
>CAZRFF010000220.1:0-4031 GCA_964599265.1 uncultured Simplicispira sp.
ATGCAAAGCATGTACCACTTCAAGATCAAGGTCGATCCGGCCTTTGCCTGGGGCGTGCCTGAGCTGGTGCGCGAGATCAAGGCCGAAGAGATGAACGTGCCTATCCGCAACAAGCGCTGATCGTCGGTTGGCGAGGCCCGGCACACCGCCCGTGTGCCGGGGGACATCCCGCAGGGGCGGCCGCCCCTCTTTTTCCAATTGAATGAATGAACCCCCGGACAACACGGGGGCTGGAACGCTATTGTCCAAAAACAGGAGACAGACAACATGGTTCGTACATTCCTTCGCTCGGCGGCCACGGTAGCAGCATGTGCAATGGCAAGCACCGCTTGGGCCGCAGTCGAATTGCCAGCACTCAAGCTCGATCCATCCCAAACCACCATCTCGGGTTTGTCGTCGGGTGGTTTCATGGCCGTGCAAATGCACGTGGCCTATTCGTCGGTGTTCAGCAAGGGGGCTGGCGTGGTGGCCGGTGGGCCGTTTTACTGCGCAGAAGGTTCCGTCGTCACGGCCACGGGCCGCTGCATGACCAGCACCAGTGCTTCGGGTATTCCTACCAGCAGCCTGGTGAGCACCACCAATGCCTGGGCGAATAAGGGTGACATTGACCCTGTCTCCAACCTGCAAAATTCCAGGGTGTATCTATTCTCGGGTTCGGTCGATAGCGTGGTCAAGACCGGCGTGATGGACGCCCTTAAAAATTACTACGCCAGCTTCGTGCCCGCAGCCAATGTGGTCTACAAAAAAGACCTGGCGGCCGAGCACGCCATGGTGACGGACGATTACGGTAGCGCCTGCTCCGCCAAAGGCGCGCCTTACATCAACAACTGCAATTTTGATCTGGCAGGGGCCATGCTCCAGCACCTCTATGGGCCGCTCAATGCGCGCAGCGCCGCAACCCTGCCCGAGGGCAATTTCGTGCAATTCAAGCAAAGCAGTTTCATCAGCGGCCACGGCATGGCCAGCACGGGCTGGGCCTACATTCCCCAGGCTTGTAAAGATGGCGCCACCTGCCGCCTGCATGTGGTGCTCCATGGCTGCAAGCAAAACGAGAGCGACGTGCAGCAGCAGTACGTGCGCAAAACGGGCTACAACCGCTGGGCAGAAACCAACCAGATCGTGGTGCTCTACCCCCAGACCAGCACATCGGCCACCAACAGCTGCTGGGACTGGTGGGGTTATGACAACGCCAACTATTCCAAAAAGAGCGGCCCGCAAATGGCGGCCATCAAAGCCATGGTCGATCGCTTGGGCAGCGGTAGCGGCCAGCCCGACCCGCAGCCCCAGACACTGCCTGCGCCCTTGGGTGTGAGCGCCGCTGGCGCCACGGCCAACAGCATGGCCATTGGCTGGAACAGCGTGGCCGGGGCCGATGGCTACAACGTCTACCGCAACGGCAACAAGGTGAACGCCCTCACGGTGTACGGTACCAGCTATACCGACAATGGCCTGGCCGCCTCCACCACCTACCAATGGACGGTGCGCGCCGTGGACGCCCAGGGCGTGGAAGGTGCAGCATCGGCCCCCGCGGCGGGCACGACCCTGGCAGCTTCCGGTGGCGAAACGCCCACCTGCACCACTGCCAGCAATTACGCCCACACCCTGGCAGGCCGTGCCTATGTGCTGTATGGCTTTACCTATGCCTATGGTTCGGGCCAGGGCATGGGGTTGTGGAATATCTACACCTCCACCACGCTGAAGAAAACCGGCACCAACCACTACGTGATCGGCACCTGCCCCTGACGTGCGCAGGCCTGGGTGCCATAAGGATGATGACTGTGAAAGCGAGAAAACTGCCATGAGTATCCTGGCCACCCAGGACTTGACCATCCGCTTTGGCGGCCATGTGGCGGTCAATGCCGTGACCTGCTCTTTTGAGCCGGGCACGCTGACCGCCATCGTGGGCCCCAATGGCGCGGGCAAGACCACGTACTTCAACCTCATTTCGGGCCAGCTCAAGGCCACGGCGGGCACCGTCCGCTTGGGTAACCAAGAGCTGACGGGCCTGAGCCCATCGGCACGCACCCGGGCGGGGCTGGGGCGGGCGTTCCAGCTCACCAACCTGTTTCCCAGCCTCTCGGTGCTGGAGAACGTGCGCCTCGCCGTGCAGGCCACGCAAAAGGGCAAGCACCGCCGGGGGCTCAATCTCTGGAGCATCTGGAGCGACCACCGCCAGCTCACCGAGCGGGCCGAATCCATCCTGCGCCAGGTGGCCATGTACGAGCGGCGCGATACGCCCGTGGCCAGCCTGCCGCACGGCGACCAGCGTAAGCTGGAGGTGGCCTTGCTCATGGCGCTGGAGCCGCAGGTCTACATGTTCGACGAGCCCACGGCGGGCATGAGCCATGACGAGGCGCCCGTCATCCTGAACCTGATCCGCGAGCTCAAGAAAGACAAGACCAAGATCATTTTGCTGGTGGAGCACAAGATGGACGTGGTGCGCGAGCTGGCCGACCGCATCATCGTGCTGACCAATGGCACGCTGGTGGCCGACGGCCCGCCGGCGGAAGTGATTGCATCGAGCGTGGTGCAAGAGGCCTACCTGGGCATCTCCAAAGACGCTGACAAGGAGGCCGCATGAGCACCGCCAACCTTCTGGAACTCAAGGGCGTGCACACGCACATCGGCGCCTATCACATCCTGCATGGCGTGGATCTGGCCATCCCCAAGGGCGAACTCACCATGCTGCTGGGGCGCAATGGCGCGGGCAAGACGACGACGCTGCGCACCGTCATGGGCCTGTGGCAGGCCTCGCAAGGCAGCATCACCTTTGCGGGGCGCGACATCACGCGCCTGCACACGCCGCAAATCGCCCAGCTCAACATCGCCTACGTGCCAGAGAACATGGGCATTTTTGCCGACCTGACGGTCAAGGAAAACCTGCTGCTGGCCGCCCGCCAAGCCAGCCATGCGGGCCAGATGGACAGCGCGCGCCTGGAATGGATTTACGGTCTGTTCCCGGCGGTGGAAAAGTTTTGGAACCACCCCGCCGGCAAGCTCTCAGGCGGGCAAAAGCAGATGGTTGCCGTGGCCCGCGCCATCATCGAGCCGCGCGATCTGCTCATCGTGGACGAGCCCAGCAAGGGCCTGGCGCCCAGCATCATCAACAACATGATCAGCGCCTTCGACCAGCTCAAAAAGAACGGCGTGACGATTTTGCTGGTGGAGCAGAACATCAACTTTGCCAAGCGCCTGGGCGACTCCGTGGCGGTGATGGACAACGGCCGCGTGGTGCACGCCGGCCGCATGGCCGACCTGGCCGCCGACGAAGTGCTGCAGCAGTCGCTGCTGGGCCTGTCTTTGTGAGGTGATTGATGAAAAACTTCCGCGACCTCGACTGGAAACCCCTGGTGCTGGTGCCGCTGCTGGCGCTCATCGTGCTGCCCTTCATCGGCTCGCCCAGCACCTGGCTCACGCTCACCGTGGCGGGGCTGGCCATGGGCATGATCGTTTTCATCATCGCCTCGGGCCTCACGCTGGTGTTCGGCCTCATGGATGTGCTCAACTTTGGCCATGGCGTGTTCATTGCGCTGGGCGCCTTCGTGGCCACCAGCGTGCTGGGCGCCATGGGCGACTACACGCAAAGCGCCAACCTGTGGGCCAACCTGGTGGCCGTGCTGCCCGCCATGGTGGTGGCCATGATGGTGGCAGGCGCCATTGGCCTGGCGTTCGAGCGTTTCATCGTGCGCCCGGTGTATGGCCAGCACCTCAAGCAGATCCTCATCACCATGGGCGGCATGATCATTGGTGAAGAACTCATCAAGGTCATCTGGGGCCCGCAGCAGATTCCGCTGCCCCTGCCCGAGGGCATGCGCGGCTCGCTGCTGGTGGGGGATGCCGCCATCGAAAAATACCGCCTCATCGCCGTGGCGGTGGGCCTGGTGGTGTTTGGCGTGCTGGCCTGGACGCTCTCGCGCACCAAGGTGGGCCTGTTGATCCGCGCCGGCGTGCAGGACCGCGAGATGGTCGAGAGCCTGGGCTACCGCATCCGGCGCCTGTTCATCGGCGTGTTCGTGGCGGGCTCGGCGCTG
>CAZRFF010000221.1:0-4013 GCA_964599265.1 uncultured Simplicispira sp.
AGCCTTCGGGCACGCGGGTGCTGGTGTTGTGCGGGCAGCCGCTGCAGAACCAGGGGGTGCGCTCGCCGGTGTCCACGGTCTGCGCCTGCAGGGCGTTTTCGCGCGCGGCAATGGTGGCCAGGCGCGTGTCCATGCGGGCCACGATGTCTTGCGGCACACCCAGTTTTTTCAAGCGCTTGGCGATGGCCTGGGCGATGAGGGCCGGGGTGAGGTCGGCCTTGGGGCGCAAGAGCCAGTTCTGGCTGGGGTTGGGCATGCCCCACTCGCCGCCGGATTGGTCGCCTTCCACTTCGTCGAACTTGCCCAGCACATCCGGGCGCACGTCGGCGCGCCAGTTGTAGAGCTGTTCCTTGAGCTGGTATTCGATGACCTGGCGTTTTTCTTCGACCACCAGGATTTCTTGCAAACCCTGGGCAAAGTCGCGCGTGATGGTGGCTTCCAGGGGCCACACCACATTGACCTTGTGCACGCGGATGCCCAGCTGGCGGCAGGCGGCGGCGTCCAGGCCCAGATCGACCAGCGCCTGGCGCGTGTCGTTGTAGGCCTTGCCGCTGGCGATGATGCCGAAACGGTCATTCGGCCCTTCGATGACGTTGTAGTTGAGTTTGTTGGCGCGCACGTAAGCCAGGGCGGCGTACCACTTGTAGTCCATGAGGCGGGCTTCCTGCACCAAGGGCGCATCGGGCCAGCGGATGTGCAGGCCGCCTTCGGGCATGGCGAAGTCTTCGGGCAGGATGATCTTGACGCGGTCCGGGTCCACCGACACGCTGCTGGACGATTCCACCACCTCCTGGATGGTCTTCATGCCCGCCCACACGCCCGAGAAACGGCTCATGGCCAGGGCGTGCAGGCCCATGTCCAGAATGTCTTGCACATTGCTCGGGAAAAACACCGGCGTACCGCAGGCCTTGAAGATGTGGTCGCTCTGGTGCGCGGCCGTGCTGCTTTTGCTGAGGTGGTCGTCGCCCGCAATGGCGATCACGCCGCCGTGCCTGGCGGTGCCGGCCATGTTGGCGTGCTTGAACACGTCGGAGCAGCGGTCCACCCCCGGGCCTTTGCCGTACCAGATGCCAAAAACGCCGTCGTATTTTTTGCTCTCGGGGTACAGGTCGAGCTGCTGGGTGCCCCACACGGCCGTGGCGGCGAGTTCTTCGTTCACACCGGGCTGGAAAACGATGTGCTGCTTTTCCAGGTGCTTTTTGGCCGCCCACAGCGACTGGTCGTACGTGCCCAGGGGCGAACCGCGGTAGCCGCTGATGAAGCCCGCCGTGTTCAGGCCCGCTGCCAGGTCGCGCTGGCGCTGCAGCATGGGCAGGCGCACAAGGGCCTGCACGCCGCTCATGAAGGCGCGGCCTTCCCCCAGGGTGTATTTGTCCTCCAGGGTGACCGTTTCGAGGGCTTTGCGGACGGATTCGGGCAAGGGTGCGTTCATGGTGTTGTCTCCTTCGCGGGTTCGTGGGGCCGCGTTTTGTGGGGCGGTGCGTGGGCGCCTGCCAGCCGTTTAGGGTGGCAGCTCCAGTGTGCAGAGGAGTGTATGCCCTTGCCGCTGATAGGTGTTTGCTTTTGATGCCGTGTTTACGCTATCTTGCGAAAGGTTCTTTCTCAATTGGCGAATATTTTGAACAACTTGGACAAATTCGACCTGGCCATCCTGCAGGAGCTGCAAGAAGACGCACGCCTGACCAATGCCGAGCTGGCCCAGCGCGTGGGCCTGTCGGCAGCGCCTTGCTGGCGGCGTGTGCGCGCGCTGGAGGAGGAGGGTTTCATCAAGGGCTACCGCGCCGAGATCGACCGGCGCAAGATCGGCCTGGGCGTGCTGGCCTTTGTGCGCCTGGACGCCGACCGCAACACGGGCGGCCTGACGCAGACCATGGAAGAGGCCATACGGCGCATTCCCGAGGTGGTGTCGTGCCACTACATCAGCGGCACGGGCACTTTCGAACTGCAGGTGGTGGCGCGCGATCTGGACAGTTTTTCGGTGTTTGCACGCGATGTGCTGCTGCACCTGCCCAATGTGAAGGACATGCACACCAGCTTTTCGCTGGGTGAGGTCAAGGCCAGCGGGGCGCTGCCGCTGGGGCATTTGGCACAAAATCCGGCCACGCACTGAGACTGCCTGTTTTTTCCCATATTCACTGATCCCATGTCCAGAAATTGCTTTATCCGCTGGCTCCCCTCCATCCTGGCCTGGGCGGCGCTCACGGGCCACGCGGCGGCGCCCGACCCCGCCTTGCTGGGCTGCTGGCGCGCCACCCACATCGTGCTCTACACCCAGGATGGCACCAAGGCCGAAGACCGCTCCGGGCGCTGCGTGCTGCGCTTCAAGGAAACGCAATTCGAATCCACCTGCCAAACCTCGCAAGGCGCAACCACCACCACCTACCACTACCACATTCCCCGCCCGCAGGTGTACGCGGCCACCATGGCCAGCAGCGGTGTGCGCACGGAGATGGTGGGCTCCCTGCGCGAGTACGAATACCGCATCGCAGGCGAGCAATTGCGCACCGTGACGGCCAAGCCCCTTGGGGCGCCCGCCCTGCCCTCTAACGCACCCCGGGTGGAAACCGAAGCCGAGCGCACCCCTTGCCCGTGAGAGGCGGTGCGCCAGGCTTGGTCGCCGTTGGCGCTGGGCGGGTCTGCGTCACACAGCAAAACTGCGCTGCAAAATCCCCATCAGCATGGTGCGCAGCAGCGCTTGCAGCGTGGCGCTGCCAGGCCCCTCTTTCAGCGCGGCGGCCAAAGCCTCTCCGTGGGCGGCGACGGTGCCCGTGACTTCGGCACGCCAGCGCTCGGCCAGTGCCGGCGCATCACCCGGCGGCACGCGCTGCTGGTGGGCGATGGCGAGGTAGTGCGTGCAGGCCGCCTCGGCCATATGGCGCAGCAGGTCTTGCTGGTTTTCGTCTTTTTTCTGGAAGGAGCGCAGTGCCCACGCCGTGGAGCCGCCCAGCAGCGCGCCCAGGGCCGTACCGGCACCCAGGGTCAGGCCGCCCGTGCCCACGTCGATCAGCGCCCCCACCTTGGCGCCAGCGGCTGCACCGGCCGCCGCCCCGGCAGAGGCGCCCAGCGTGAGCGCCGCGCCATCGGCCCGGCGGGGTGTGGGCAGCGGCACGGCGGCCTGGGACGGCGGCGCAGGCGGTTGGCCGTGCAGGGCGCGCAAGGCCGTGTCCAACGTGTGCACCTGCTGCGCATAGGCGCCAGACGCATCGCCCGGAGCGAACCGGGCGCAGGCGTGCAGGTGCTGCGCCAGGGCCTGGAGCGATTGATCGAAATGCTGTTCATTGCGCTGCACCCAGGCCGTGCGCAAGCGGACCAGGGCGTGGCGGTGCGCGGGCAAGGTTTGGTCCAACAGGTCGAACAGTGCGGGCTCCAGCACCCAACTGGCACCAAAAGCCGCCCAAGGCAGCGCCTTGCATGGGGCGGACTGCCAAGCTGGCGGCAACGCTTCACTGCCCCAGGACAGCACGGCATCGACCGGTTCCGCCGCCGCCGCAAACCGCAAGCGATCGCCCTGTGCGGTCTGCACGCCTTGCAAGGCCTGTGCCTGCGGGCCATGCAGACCCACCACAACGTCGCCAGGCAGGCTGGCGCGCAAGGCGTCGAAGGCGGCATCGTCCAGATCGATACGGCCCTGCCACCGCGCCGCACGCCAGTACGCCCAGACCGCCAGCGCCAGGCGCGGCAACACCACCACCAGCAGCAGCAAGCCCACATACATCCACACCCAGCGGTTGCCGGCCGTGCCTTCACCCGCAAAATTTTGCGCGGCCGCAATGTCTTGCAAGGTGAAGGGCTCCAGGCCCAGCAGCCAGGTGAGCGGCGCGAACAGCACCGAGACGATGGCATGCACCTGCGCGGCATCGAGAAAAGTACTCTCCCAACCAAACTGGTAGCGCACCACCAGCCCGCGCAGCAGCAACGACAGCGCAATGCCCGCACCCCAGGCCGCCGCGCACCCGTGCAACACCCAGGCCAGGCGCTGCACCTGCAGGGCCTGCGTGCGGGCCCACCACAGT
>CAZRFF010000222.1:0-3986 GCA_964599265.1 uncultured Simplicispira sp.
ACTCGTTTTCAATTTGCAGCAGGCTGGTCGCCAACTGGTTGTAGTCGCCCCCGGGGTTGCGTATGCCCACGGTCTCGTAGGCGGGCCAGGGTCGGGTCAAGGCATCGTGCAGCGAATCGGCATAGCCCTCCAGGCCGTTGTAGCTCACCGACAGCGAGGCCTGGGCCTCGCTCTGGTAGCCCAGCCGCCCCATGCGCAGCGAGGTGGCATGCGGCAGGTACAGGGTTTTCCCCCCGTCCATGGGCTGCAGGTGGTGGTCGCGCCCCTCCACAAAGCACGGGCACAGCGCAGGCGATGAGCCGAACAGGTAGAGCAGCAAAAAAGCGTGGCGGCGGAAGTTGCGGATCAGCGCAAAATATTCCTCGCTCGTCACCCCTGGCAACGACCAGTTGTAATGGATGCCCGAAATGGTCTGCATGCGCCGCCCATAGCGGTGGCCCAGGCCCATGCGGTAAATGCTTTTGGCACGGCCAATATTGGAGCTGCCATAGCGGCCCAGCGGAATCGTCTCGTCCGTGGGCAAATTGCACGGCATGCTGGACACCCACAGCATTTCACCACCCGGCGACTGCAGCACCTGGTACACATACTGGTGGATTTCGGTGAGCTCATCCAGGCAGGCTTGCACACCACCATGGGCTCCGGTGATGAGCTCGATTTGCGATTCACTGTAATCCGTGGTGATGCTGGGGTGCGTCAGGGCCGCGCCCAGCGCCAAGGGGTGGGGCGTGAGCGCCAGGCCCTCGCCCGAAGGCAACACACGCAAACCTTCCTTCTCTATGCCACGGCGGATGCCCGCCAAACGGGCGCCGTCGAGGCGGGCGAAGCGTTCTTGCAATGTAGTCATGGTGCGTACCGTTTTTGTTTTCTGGGGCGGAACTTAGCACGAGCGCAGCAGGTCCGTGCTGTGCCGGGTCATGCCCAGATCAAAACGGCACGCCCCCCGGTGCCCCCATCAGCCGCGTGCTGCCATGGCTTTCTGCACCTCCAGCGCACCCTGCGCCGCGCCGCTGGCGGGCACTTGCTCACCCTGGCGATCAACCACTTCGGCCAGGCGTGCAGCCAATTGCTCGGGCGCATCGGACCCCATGCCCACGTACACCCCTTGGGTGAGCGTGATGTGCGCCGCCTCAAAACCACCGCCGCCCGCGCACAAAATGGTGCGGGTGGGCGCGCTCTCGTGCGCCAGCACCAGCATGGCGGGCACCACGGCCTCGGGCTGCAGGGCGTCCAGGATTTGCGGCGGGAACAGCGCTTCGGTCATGCGCGTGGCGGCCGTGGGCGCCAGGGCGTTGGCATGGATGCCGTACTTGGCCCCTTCGATGGACAGCGTCTGCATCAAGCCCACCTGGGCCAGTTTGGCCGCGCCATAGTTGGCTTGGCCAAAATTGCCGTACAGGCCCGTGGACGATGTGGTCATGACGATGCGCCCGTAGTTCTGCGCCACCATGTGCGGCCACACCGCCTTGCAGCAGTAGGCCGCGCCCATCAGGTGCACCTGCACCACCAGCTCAAAATCCGCCATCTCCATCTTGGAAAACGACTTGTCACGCAGAATGCCGGCGTTGTTCACCAGAATGTCCACCCGTCCCCAGGCATCCATCGCCTGCTGCACCATGGCCTGCACGGCCACAAAATCGGTCACGGAAGCGCCATTGGCCAGCGCTTCACCGCCCGCAGCGCGGATTTCATCCACCACCGCCTGCGCCGCCGACACCGAACCGCCGCTGCCATCCACCGCACCGCCCAAATCGTTGACCAGCACTTTGGCGCCGCGCCGGGCCAGCGCCAAGGCATGTTGGCGCCCCAAACCGCCCCCTGCGCCCGTCACAATGGCCACGCGGCCTTTGAAATCCAATTCCATGGTGCATCCACTCCTGTGTCATTTGAGATAAAAAACCAGTCGCGCGCGGGACGCCCGGGCGCAGCAACGCGCGCCACTTTACGCTACAAAGCCACTGGCCCCCAGTACCGTGCGCGACTCCACTCCCTAAAGCCTCATCATGCAACCCACCATCCCCGCCGCCATCGAAACCCCGCGCGACTCCGCCACCGTGGTGCTGTTGCGCGATACCCCCACCGGCCTGCAAACCCTGCTGCTGCGCCGCCACGCGCAAATGGCCAATATGGGCGGTGTTTACGTTTTCCCTGGTGGCAAGCTCGATGCCGACGACAGCGCCCCCGCCAGCACCGCCCTGCTCGACCAGGCCCCGGACCAACTCCATGCCAACCTGGCGGAAAACCACATTGCCCCCCACATGGCCGCCGGCCTGCATGTGGCTGCGCTGCGCGAAGCCCTGGAAGAATGCGGCCTGCTGCTGGCCGAAGCCACCACACCCCAGGCCCGCTTGGACGCCCTCCACGCCCGCGCCCTGCTGCGCGCCGGGCAACCCTTTGCGCAAGTGCTGGCGGCCCTGGGCCTGCGCCTGACCACGCGCCAACTGGCGCCCTGGTCACGCTGGATCACACCCACATCGCCCGCCATGAGCACACGGCGCTTTGATACGCGTTTTTTTGTCGCCCAAGCCCCCGAAGGCCAAACCGCCCTGCACGACAACGAAGAAACCACCGAAAGCGTGTGGCTGGCCCCACGCGTAGCGCTGGAACAGTACCGCGACGGCCGCATCGAGCTGGCGCCACCCCAGATCATGAGCCTGGCCCAACTGGCGCGCCATGCCAACGCAGGCAGTGTGCTGGCCGCTGCACGCCAACAGCGCCCACCCACCATCCTGCCCGAAGCCTTCATGGATACGGGCGAGCGCACCATCTGCTACCCCGGCGACCCCCGGCACTCCGTGCGCGAACGCGCCCTGCCCGGCCCCACCAGGCTGCGCCAACAGGGGCGGCATTTTTTGCCGGAAGAAGGTTTTGAGGCGCTGTTTGCGTAAACCGCACAGCATCGCCGCACCCCATCCTACGCCCTAGCGGGTTATCCCTGATCGCACTGGACAATCATGTGGATAACTCTGAACAAGCGCTGTATGGCAGCGCCAAGCCCTTGATTTGCAAGCACAAGGCTTGCGCTGCTGCTTTTTTGTGCACGCCCATGCAGACGCCCCGCTTGCCCCTGCGGCACGCCAGGACGCTGGATTTTCGCTAGCATGCGGCGCTTTCTTGGGCTTGCCGCGCCCACCTCCGTCCCATGAACCAGCCGCCTGCCATCCCCTTCTACACCTTGCGCACCGAACCCGACGGCCAGCAGTGCGATGCCTGGCCCGAACACACCCTGCTGCAATCCATGGAGCAGGGCGGCATCGACTGGCCCAGCTCCTGCCGCGGCGGCAACTGCCGCACCTGCATCGCCCAAATGGCCCAGGGCCGGGTGCGCTACACCATGGAATGGCCCAGCCTCACCCCCGAAGAACATGCCAGCGGCTGCGTGCTGCCCTGCGTGGCCTACCCCGAATCGGATGTGGTGCTGGAGGCGCCATCCATTTGAATCCCCAGTGAATACCCAGGCCAGTGACCCTGACTTTGCTGCACTAGAATCACCACTTTGGGCCCTGCCGCGCCAGCGCGTGCAACCCACCGTGCGGCTGCGCCGCAACGTTCGTTCTTTGGCCAGCGCCCCGCCCACGCGGCAGCACCGGGGAACCCGTATGCAGCAAGGCCACGCGGCGCTGCCCCCGACGAAAGCACCCGCATGAACACACCTCTTACCCCCGCGCCGATCTCGCCCGTACAAGACATCGTCGCCGAGCTGCGCGCTGGCCGCATGGTCATCCTGGTCGATGAAGAAGACCGCGAGAACGAAGGCGATCTGGTGCTGGCGGCCGATTTCGTCACGCCGGAAGCGATCAACTTCATGGCGACGCATGGACGCGGGTTGATTTGTTTGACCTTGACCGAAGAGCGCTGCCATCAGCTGGATTTGCCCTTGATGGTTTCCGCCAACCGCGCCCCGCTCGGCACCAATTTCACGTTATCGATTGAAGCCGCCAGCGGCGTCACGACCGGCATTTCCGCCGCCGACCGCGCGCGGACGG
>CAZRFF010000223.1:0-3948 GCA_964599265.1 uncultured Simplicispira sp.
TCATGCCCGAGGAGGAGCGCCGCAACACCGCCTACCACGAGGCCGGCCACGCGCTCATCGGCAAGCTGTTGCCCAAGTGCGACCCGGTGCACAAGGTCACCATCATCCCGCGCGGCCGCGCCCTGGGCGTGACCATGAGCCTGCCCGAAAAAGACCGCTACTCCTACGACAAGGAGTACATGCTCAACCAGATCGCCATGCTTTTTGGCGGGCGCATTGCCGAAGAAGTGTTCATGCACCAGATGACCACGGGTGCGAGCAACGACTTCGAGCGCGCCACCAACCTGGCGCGCGACATGGTCATGAAGTACGGCATGAGCGAGGCCCTGGGCCCCATGGTCTACGCCGAGAACGAGGGCGAGGTGTTTTTGGGCCGTTCGGTCACCAAGACCACCAATATTTCGGAAGAGACCATGCAAAAGGTCGATACCGAGGTGCGCCGCATCATCGACGAGCAGTATGCCCTGGCGCGCCGCTTGATCGAAGAGCATTCCGACAAAATGCACGCCATGGCCAAGGCCATGCTCGACTGGGAAACCATAGACGCCGAACAACTCGACGACATCATGGCCGGCAAGGATCCGCGTCCGCCCAAGGACTGGACGCCGCGCACGCCGCCCCCGGGGGGCGATGGCCCCAGCGGTGGCACCCCGGCCGTCAAGACCGAGCCCACCCCCACGGCGGCTTGAGCATACAACGCAACCATCTCTGAACGGGGCCCCAGCGCCCCGTTTTTTACGCCCACCGCACCTCTCTCCATGCATTGGCAAACCTCGCGCTTCGTTGTCGATCTGTCCCGTCCCCGGGTGATGGGTATCGTCAATGTGACGCCCGATTCGTTCTCGGACGGTGGCTTGCATGCCGATACAGCGTCGGCCCTGCGCCATGCCGAACGGCTGCTCCAGGAAGGGGCGGAGCTTTTGGACATTGGCGGTGAGTCCACCCGTCCCGGCAGCCCCCGCGTGCCGCTGGACGTGGAACTGGCGCGGGTGCTGCCCATCGTGCGCGAGGTGGTGGCTTGGGGTGTGCCGATTTCGGTGGATACCTACAAAACCGCCGTGATGCAGCAGGTGCTGGATTTGGGTGCCGACATCATCAACGACATTGCCGCGCTACGCGAACCTGGCGCAGCCGAAACCGTGGCCGCCTACCCCGCCTGCGGCGTGTGCCTGATGCACATGCACCGCGACCCGCAAACCATGCAGGTGCAGCCCATGCAGGGTGATGTGCTGCCGCAGGTGCGCTCTTTCTTGGAGCTGCGCGCGCAGGCTTTGCTGGCCCTGGGGGTGCAAAAAAACCGTATCGTTCTCGACCCCGGCATTGGTTTTGGTAAAACCGTGGAGCAAAATTTTGCCCTGCTGGCCCGCCAGGGTGAACTGCTGTCTGCGGGCTACCCGCTGCTGGCGGGCTGGTCGCGCAAATCCTCATTGGGCGCGGTCACTGGGCTGCCAGCCGCAGACCGCGCCATCCCCAGCGTGGCCGCGGCCGTGCTGGCTGCTGAACGCGGCGCGCGCGTGCTGCGCGTGCATGATGTGCGTGAAACCGTGCAGGCGCTGGCGGTCTGGCAAGCCATGCACGACGCTGCGCCCTTTATTCCAAAGAAAGCAACCGAATGACCCGTCAATACTTTGGCACCGATGGTATCCGCGGCACCGTGGGGCAGCCCCCCATCACGCCCGATTTTGTCTTGCGCCTGGGCCACGCCGTGGGCCGGGTGCTGCGCCGTACCGAAGACCGCCCGACGGTGCTGATCGGCAAGGACACGCGCATCTCGGGCTATATGCTCGAATCGGCGTTGGAGTCGGGCCTGAATTCCGCCGGGGCCGATGTGGTGCTGCTGGGCCCCTTGCCCACGCCGGGCGTGGCCTACCTGACGCGGGCGCAGCGCGCCAGCCTGGGCGTGGTGCTGTCGGCCAGCCACAACCCCTTTGCCGACAACGGTATCAAGTTTTTCAGCGCCCAGGGCGCCAAGCTGCCCGACGCCTGGGAGCTGGCCGTGGAGGCGGCGCTCGATGAACCCCCGGTGTGGGCCGATTCTGCCGCCCTGGGCAAGGCCCGGCGCCTGGACGATGCGGCTGGCCGCTACATCGAGTTTTGCAAGAGCACTTTCGCCAACGACCTTACGCTCAAAGGCCTGCGCATTGTGGTGGATGCAGCGCATGGCGCCGCCTACCAGATTGCGCCCAAGGTTTTTCACGAACTGGGCGCCGATGTGGTCGCCATTGGCTGCGCACCCGATGGGATCAACATCAACGAAGGGGTGGGCGCCACCCACCCCGATGCGCTGATGCGCGCCGTGCGTGCCAACCACGCGGACTACGGTATCGCGCTGGATGGCGATGCCGACCGCTTGCAAATGGTTGATGCCAGCGGGCGTTTGTTCAACGGTGATGAGCTTTTGTATCTTCTGGCCCGCGAGCGCATGGGGCGTGACGAGGTCGTACCCGGCGTGGTCGGCACGCAAATGACCAATATGGCGGTGGAGCTGGCCTTGCGTGCGCAGGGGGTGAGGCTGGTGCGCGCCAAGGTGGGCGACCGCTACGTGCTCGAAGAGTTGCAGCGCCATGGTTGGCTGCTGGGGGGCGAGGGCTCGGGCCATTTGCTGGCGCTTGACAAGCACACCACGGGTGACGGCATCATCAGCGCGCTGCAGGTGCTGCAAAGCTGCGTGCGCAGCCAGCGCAGCATGGCCCAGCTGCTCGAAGGCGTGGATTTGTTCCCGCAGGTGCTGATTAACGTGCGCCTGCAGCCGGGGCAAGACTGGCGTGCCAATGTGCGGCTGGCGCAAGAAACGGCTTCGGTGGAGTCGCAGTTGGGTGAAGGGGGGCGCGTGCTCATCCGCGCCAGCGGCACGGAACCCCTGCTGCGCGTGATGGTCGAGGCCCGCGACCCGGCCCAGGCCAACGCCAGCGCCGAGCACCTGGCGCGGGTGGCGCGCGAAGGGTAGGCTTGCTGCGCGGTGGGTAACCCACGAATTTGTCTTTTTAAAACGGATAATTTTTAGTAAAACTGTCCGTTATGGAAGATCAGTTTCGCCCTGTAATCCGTCTGAATGTGCCCGCTGGCGTGGAATTGCACCGTGCCAGCACTTGGCTGCTTGGCACCCCAGCGTTGGGGATTGGGTAGAGGCGTTTCAAGTGTTGAGCGCCAGCCGCTGCCGCAGGCGCGGCCACAGCAGGTTGAGCGCCAGGCCGCCAATCACCAGGCTGGCGGCGCCCAGCTTCCAGCCGGGCAGGGGCTCGTGCAGCCACAGGGCCGAGCTGCCCATGCCAAACACCGGAATCAGCAGTGCCATGGGCGTGATGGTGGCGGCCGGGTAGCGCACCAGCAGCCAGCCCCAGGCGGCGTAGCCAAACAGGCTGTTGCCTATGGCCTGCCAGGCCACGGCGGCCCAGGCCACGGCGTCGGCATGCGCCAGGGCCTGTTGCACCGCGGGCCAGCCTTCTTGCCAGAGGGTGAGCAGCATGAGGGGCGGCACGGCAAAGGCGCTGGACCACACCACGTAGGCCAGCATGTTGACGCGCCCGGCGCGGCGCGAGACGATATTGCCCCCCGCCCACGAGAGGGCGGCCAGCAGCATGAGCGCCAGCCCCAGCGGGGTGGCGCTGCCGTCGGTATGGAAAAAGATGACGCCGATGCCCGTGGCCGCCAATGCCAGCGACACCCACTGCACCGGCAGGGCCCGTTCGCCCGAGAGCCACATGGCCAGGCCGATGGTGAAGAACACCTGCGTCTGCACCACCAGCGATGCCAGGCCGGGCGAGATCATGCCGTTGATGGCCACGTACATCAGGCCAAATTGGCCCACGCCGATGAACAGCCCGTAGGCCGCCAGATTGCGCCAGGAGGCGGCAGGGCGGGGGATGAAAAAAATGGCCGGCAGGGTGACGGCGATGAAACGCAGCGTGGCAAAAAGGAGTGGCGGCATTTGCCCCAGGCCCAGTTTGA
>CAZRFF010000224.1:0-3939 GCA_964599265.1 uncultured Simplicispira sp.
TATGCAGAAAGCGCTGGCAGCTATGAAAATGATTGCAACAATCTTCCCTGGGCTTCAGGGTGCTGCCCGCTTGGCCCGGAACTCCACCCCCGGCAGGTTTTCAAAGTCCGCGTCCTGCGTCCAGACCGTGGCCGAACCCGCCTGCGCGGTGGCATAGACGATGCTGTCGGCCAGCGGCAGCCTGTGGCGCAGGCCCAGCGCGGCGGCGCGCAGCGCCAATGCGGCATCCAGCTCGACCACCTGGCCCTGCTGCATGACGGCCACGCATTGCAGGGCCGCGCCCTCGTCGCGCTGCTGGGTCACGCGCTTGAACACTTCGAGCAGCGTGATGCTGGGCACCAGCAGCTTGCGCGGCGCCTCGATGACCCGGGCGAACTCGCCCGCGTTCGGGCCGTCGGCAAAGTATTCGAGCCAGGCCGATGAATCGACGACGTTCATGCCCGGTCCGCCTCGCGCGGCACGCTGGTGTCGATGCCGCGCAGCGAGCCGCGCAGCGCCCGCGCCGGGCGCTGCGGAATGAATTCGACGCGGTTTTCATACTGCACGACCTGCATCTTCAGGCCGGGCGCCAGCCCCAGCGACTCGCGCACGGCCAGCGGGATGACGACCTGGAATTTTGGGGAAACGGTGACGGTATTCATAAAACTCTTTCGACAATGAAATCGTATGACGATGAATTGAACGATAGCATATGCGGGCTGCATGGCGATGCTTTGCATACCGCAATACAATCCGCAGAAATTTGTCATACAAGGCCCGCCATGCTCACCGTCCGCCTTCCCGATGCCCAGGAGGCCGCCCTGGCCGACTACTGCCGCCACCATGGCCTGACCAAGACGCAGGCCGTGCAACTGGCGCTCAAGAAACTGCTGGTGGCTGAAAAAGTCCCCCTGCCCATCCCCGAGAGCGACCCGCTCGCCAAGTGGATCGGCAAGGTGCGCAAAGGCCCGTCCACGGACGAGTTCATGCGCGTCACCCGGGGTGACGACTGGAACCGTCCGTGATCCTGGTGGACACCAACGTCATCATCGACGTGCTCAAGGCCGACCAGGTGTGGCTGCCCTGGTCGGCGCAGCACCTGATGCTGGCGCGCCGGGCGGGTCCCGTCCACGTGAACTACGTGGTGTACGCGGAGCTGTGCGCCCACGAGGGCACGGCGGCGCAGGCCGACGGCTTCCTGGCCGACCAGGGTATCGCCGTGTGCGAGCTGACCTGCGAATCCGCCCGGCTGGCGGGCCGGGCCTTCCGCACGTACCGCGAGCGCGGCGGCACCAGGACGGGCGTGCTGCCCGATTTCTTCATCGGCGCGCAGGCGCTGACGCAGGGCTGGAAGCTGCTCACCCGCGATGCGGGGCGCTACCAGAGCTACTTTCCCAAGCTCAAGCTCATCTGCCCCTGATACGGCGCATGCAACCCCCCCAACCCTCCACCCCCCGCCAGCGCGCCGTGCTGGGCCAGCTCTCTGATATGGATTTGCGCCTTTTGCAGGTCTTCAAGGCCGTGGTCGAGTGCGGCGGTATGGCGGCGGCGGAGCTGGAGCTCAACATCGGTACCAGCACCGTGAGCCGCCATGTGAAGGATTTGGAAACCCGCCTGGGCCTGACCCTGTGCCGCCGGGGGCGGGCGGGGTTTTCGCTGACGCCCGAGGGGCAGCGCGTGTACGACGAAACCTTGCGCCTCCTGGCGGCGGTGCGGGGGTTCAGAGACAGTGTGGACGATATCCACGAGCGCATGGGCGGGGCGCTGGCCCTGGCGGTGTTCGACAAAACCGCCAGCAACCCGCAAGCGCGCATTCACCAGGCGATTGCGTCCTTTGCACAGCAGGCGCCGGACGTGCAATTGCAGTTGCATGTAGGCAGCATCAATGCCATAGAGCGCGGTGTGATGGATGGAAGCTTCCAGGTGGGCATCATCCCGGCGCACCGCAGTGCGCAAAGCCTGGTCTACACGCCGTTGTTTGGTGAGACCATGCTGCTGTACTGCGGCCAGGGCCACCCCTTGTTTGGCGCGCAGCATGGCGGCCTGGACTGGGATGCCCTGCGCGGCCACCCCTTCGCCGGGCTGGGCTACCACTCACCCAATATGGCGCTGAGCCACCAGGCGGGTTTGCAACGCAGCGCCACGGGGTTTGATCAGGAGTCCATCGCCACGCTGGTGCTGTCGGGTTGCTACCTGGGCTTTCTGCCCGACCATTACGCCCAGGCGTTTGTGCAGCAGGGGCGCATGCAGGCGGTACGGCCTGCGCTGTTCAACTACCACTGTGAATTTGTGGGGCTGGTGCGGCGTTCGCCAGCGCCATCGCGGGCGGCGCAGTGTTTGCAGCGCTGTTTGACAGAAGCCCATTTGTAAAAATGCTTTGCTGCAAAGGTGCACTGCCGATACTATGCACACCATGTCCAGTGTTTTTTCCATTGCCCAATCCGGCCTGCAGGCCGCGCAGCAGCGGCTGGATGCGTCTGCGCACAATATTGCCAATACCAACACCCCCGGCATGCGCCGCCTGCGGGTGGAGCAGGCCGAAAACGCTGTGCCGCCCGGCGGCGTGAATGCCAGCGTTCAGCGCGAGCCCCAGACTGGCGTCGCGCTGGAGCAAGAGGTGGTGGAGCAAATGAGCGCCACCTACGCCTTCAAGGCCAATCTGCAAACCCTCAAGACCCACGACCGCATGCTGGGCGCCCTGCTCAACGAGCGGGCATAAGCGCCGCGTCCTGGCCCTTGGTTTCCGTTGGGGCGGCCGTGGCCTTGCGCTGCAAAGCCCGCGCCCAGGCTTTCTCGTGAAAGAAAAACGCCACCGCCTGCACGGTCGGCTCCAGCAGGCTGAGCGTGAACGAGGCCACCCAATTGCCTGTGACGGCATAGGCCACCATCGCGGCCACGCAGATGTGGATGAGGTAGTAGGTGCCGGTTTTGAGCAGCATGGTCTGGTTCTGGCGGGCGATGCGGCGAATGCGGGTCATGGTGGCCTCCTGGGTGCCTTGTTGCGTCAAGGTTAGTAAATGATAATGACTCGCAATCGCAATATCAATCGAACATCCCTACCGCTGCCATAGGGTTTATCCATGGCGGGGCCAGGCGCTGCTGAGGTTGTGCAAATTGTCACGAATCGGCGCAGGCCAGGGCGGCTTGCCAGCGGTGCGCTGTTCTATGATGATCCGTTCATCCACCGACAACCGGAAAGCGCAGGAGCAGCTATGGCACTCATGGATTTCATCAAGAAGCAGTTCATTGACGTCCTCCAGTGGACAGAGGACGGCGACGGCACCCTGGCGTGGCGCTACCCCATGCAGGACATGGAAATCCAGAACGGTGGCCAACTGGTGGTGCGCGAGTCGCAAATGGCCGTGTTCGTCAACGAAGGCCAGGTGGCCGATGTGTTTGGCCCTGGCACCTACAAGCTGACCACGCAGACGCTGCCCGTCCTCACCAACCTGAAAAACTGGGACAAGCTGTTCCAGTCGCCTTTCAAGAGCGACGTGTATTTTTTCAGCACGCGCCAGCAGATCGACCAAAAATGGGGCACGCCCCAGCCCATCACCATCCGCGACAAGGACTTTGGCGCGGTGCGCCTGCGTGCGTTTGGCAACTACGCCTACCGCATTGCCGATCCCAAGGCTTTTCACACCGAAATTTCGGGCACGCGCGAAGCCTACCCCGCAGCAGACCTGGAAGGCCAGCTGCGCGGCATGGTGCTGCAGAACATCAGCAACGCCATTGCAGGCAGCGGCTTGCCTTTTCTGGATCTGGCGGCCAACCAGGTGATGTTTGCCGACGCATTGGCCAAAGAGCTACAACCGGCCTTTGCCAAGATCGGCCTCAAGCTGGAAGCGATGACGGTGCAAAACGTCTCGCTGCCCGATGAGCTGCAAAAAATCCTGGACCAGAAAATCGGCATGGGCATGGTCGGCGGCGACATGGGCAAGTTCATGCAGTACCAGACGG
>CAZRFF010000225.1:0-3793 GCA_964599265.1 uncultured Simplicispira sp.
AAGTCGGGCTCAGGCGCGCTGGTGGCCGCGGGCATCCTCAAGACCGTGGCCTTCATTTTCATCTCGCCGCTGCTGGGCTTCCTGCTGGGTTCACTGATGATGGTGGCTGTGGCCTGGACGTTTCGGCGTGCGCGGCCCAGCAGCGTGGACAGGTGGTTCCGCCGCTTGCAATTGGTTTCGGCCGGGGCCTACAGTCTGGGCCATGGCGGGAACGACGCGCAAAAAACCATTGGCATCATCTGGCTGCTGCTGGTCGCCACGGGCTATGCATCGGCGGCCGACGCATCCCCGCCCACCTGGACCATCATTATTTGCTACGCCGCTATTGGCCTGGGCACCATGTTTGGCGGCTGGCGCATCGTCAAGACCATGGGCCAGAAGATCACCAAACTCAAGCCTGTCGGTGGTTTTTGCGCCGAATCTGGCGGGGCGCTCACGCTGTTTCTGGCGACGGTGCTGGGCATTCCGGTGTCCACCACGCACACCATTACCGGCGCCATTGTGGGTGTTGGCTCGACGCAGCGCGCCAGCGCTGTGCGTTGGGGGGTGGCGGGCAACATCGTCTGGGCCTGGATTTTGACCATTCCGGCCAGCGCCTTCGTGGCGGCAGTGGCTTACTGGGTCAGCCTTCAATTGTATTGATGCGCTACTGTTTTCGTAGCGTTTGGCGCTAATCCATGGGGCGTAAGGGCGGTATTTACTGAGAAATTTTGCGCGCTTCTTCGATTTGGTACTCGAAATAGCGCTGAAAACTGAACGCCAAGCTGGCCATGAGTACCCCCGCACCCACCATCAGCGCCGCAACGATGGCGGCAATGGTGAACCAGTTTGTCTGCCCGGCCGCGGCGTTTGGATCCGTCTGGGGGTTGTAGCGCGCATTCCATTGCTCCGGCGGCGTCAGGGCATAAAGAATGGCCCGCAGGGCGCAGCCTGCCACGGTGAACCCCAGGAGTGGGATCAAAACCCAGCTGGCGTGGTCGTCTTGCCCCCACTGCTGCACGCGTTCAATGCCATACACCCCGAGCGCCGTAGGGATGGGCAACAGCCAACCCAGTGGATCGGTCAGGCCGTGCAGGTAAAAACGGTGCAGGCCTAACGGCCCACCGATAAAGGCCAGCCACGCGGCCACGGTCTTGTGCTTCATGCCTGCATTATTTCGGTTCGTGCGTCAGTGTGCTGAACCATGGTCTTTGGGGCCGCGCCGCTGCGGCACCAATTTGAAAACGCTGTTTGGCAAACAAAGATATAATGATCGGCTTTGCAGCGTGTCGCTGGCCGGGTGGCCATGTCGCGTGTCTCAAACGTTGTGAAAAACCAGCAGCAATTGCTGCGAACCACCCGAAGGAACAACCATGGTCGTGATTCGACTCTCCCGCGGCGGCGCCAAGGGCCGGCCTTTCTACAACATCGTCGTTGCCGACAAGCGCGTGCGCCGTGATGGCCGCTTTATCGAGCGCCTGGGCTTCTACAACCCCCTGGCCAAGGCCAACGAAGAAGGCCTGCGCGTTGCCCAGGACCGTCTGGCTTACTGGCAAGGCGTGGGCGCCCAGGTGTCGCCTGCTGTTGAGCGCCTGGTAAAGGTTGCCGCCAAGAAAGTTGCCTAAGCCCCAGGGGCTTGGCCAGGGCGGGTTGCGTTGCTGCACGGCAGGCGCAACCCGCCTTTTTTATTGGAATTTTCAATGACCACAACTTTGCCGCTTCTTCCTGCTGAACTGCCCCCGGACGCCATCGAGGTGGCGCGCATCGGCGATGCCTGGGGCGTCAAAGGGTGGTTCCATGTCGTGCCGCACAGTACCGATCCGCAGGCATTGCTTTCGGCAAGGCAATGGTTCTTGCAGGCGGCAGACAAGGGCCCCCGGGTGTTCCAGGGTACGGCGCAGTTGGCTGTGCGCCAAGTGCGAGAGCATGGTGGCGGCTTGGTGGCTATGGCCCAGGACATTGCCGACCGCAATGCAGCCGAGCTTCTGCGCGGTGCCCGGGTGTTTCTGCCCCGTGCAGCATTTCCCCCTGCCAAGGATGGCGAATACTATTGGGTCGATTTGATGGGGCTTTCGGTGGTCAATCGTGAGGGTGTGGCGCTGGGCAAGGTGCAAGACCTGTTGGCCACCGGCCCGCAAACCACGTTGGTGCTGTCCTACGAAGACGGTGGCAAGCTGCAGGAGCGTCTCATCCCCTTTGTGTCCGCTTTTGTGGACAAGGTGGATCTGCCGGGCCGTTGCATCACAGTGGACTGGCAACCCGATTATTGAGGGGCACACTCCATGCGGTTTGACGTCATCACCCTGTTTCCCGAGTTGTTTGGCCCGTTTTTGCACAGCGGCGTCACGCGCCGGGCTTACGAATCGGGCCTGGTGGACGTGCGCCTGTGGAATCCGCGCGATTTCGCCGAGGGCAACTACCGGCGCGTGGATGACAGGCCCTTTGGTGGCGGGCCAGGCATGGTCATGCTGGCTGAACCGCTGGCGCGCTGCCTGTCGGCCATCCGCACCGAGCGTGCCGAGGACCCGCAGGGGCAGGCGCCACTGGTGCTGTTTTCGCCCATTGGCACGCCTTTGCGCCACGCCGCCGTGCAGCAGTGGTCCAACAGCCAGGGTGCGGTGCTGCTGTGCGGGCGCTATGAGGGCATAGACCAGCGCTTTATCGATGCCCATGTGGATGTGCAGATCAGCCTGGGGGATTTTGTGCTTTCCGGGGGAGAGATCGCTGCTCTGGCATTGCTCGATGCGGTAGCGCGCTTGCAACCCGGTGTGCTGGGTGACGAGGGCAGCCACCAATGGGACAGTTTCAACCCGCAACTCGATGGCTTGCTCGATTGCCCCCATTACACCCGCCCCGAAAACTGGGAGGGCCGTAGCGTGCCAGCGGAACTGCTCTCGGGCCACCATGCCCAGATCGAGCAATGGCGCCGTGCGCAGCGTCTGCGCACCACGGCGCAGCACCGCCCCGATTTGATCGGACTGGCACGCGCCGCCGGGGGGCTGTCGGAGCAGGATGAGGCTATATTGGGTCGGTTAGGTTTGGAATAGGCCGGGTTTTGTATTTGCGCTATAATGGCGGGCTTCGCGCGTAACCCTTGTGTCTTTGATTGGGCTGATCGCGTTTTTTACCAACACCTTTTGAAGACCAGGAGCCCACCATGGCTGTTCAGCAAAACAAAAAATCGCCCTCCAAGCGCGGCATGCACCGTGCACACAACGCACTGACCGTGCCTGGCATCGCAGTGGAAGCCACCACCGGCGAAACCCACCTGCGCCACCACATCAGCCCCAACGGTTTTTACCGTGGTCGCCAGGTGCTGAAGAACAAATCGGAAGCCTGATAGGCCTTTGGCCTGAGGCTGCCTCCCGTGGGGCCCGTAGCTACCTTTTTGTAGCGCGGGCCTTTTTTGTTTGTGTGCCATGCCCAGCAGGGCAGGGGCCACTTTTTGATGTATCCATGATCACATTGGCTGTGGACTGTATGGGCGGCGACCATGGCCCCCAAGTCACGTTGGCGGCATGCCGCCATTTTTTAGAAGCGCACCCCGATGCGCACTTGCTCCTGGTGGGGCAGCCCACGGCCTTGCAGGCCTTGGTGCACGAGCGGGCGAGCGTGGTGGCAGCCACCGAGGTGGTGGCCATGGACGACCCCATTGAGGTGGCCTTGCGCCGTAAAAAAGACTCGTCCATGCGCGTGGCCATTGAGCAGGTCAAGCAAGGGGCTGCGGCCGCGGCGGTATCGGCGGGTAATACCGGTGCGCTCATGGCCATTGCCCGCTACGTGCTCAAAACCATCGATGGCATTGACCGCCCGG
>CAZRFF010000226.1:0-3766 GCA_964599265.1 uncultured Simplicispira sp.
TCTTCACACCGGGCAAAAGCTGCACGCCGCGCTGCACGGCGTGGGCAGCAATCTGCGTCTTGATGGTCACAAACACCTCTTGCACGCCATCGACCGTGCGCACCGCAGCCGCCAGGCGCTGGCGCAAGGCCTCTTCCTGGCTGCGCGCAGGGTAGGCCTGCACCACTTCAATGGCCACGGCACTGCCCTGGATGCGCAATGGCTGCACCGCCTGGGTGCTGACAAAATCTTTGCCCGTCAAAGGGTCTTGCACCGTGGCCAGTGCCGCCAGCAGGGTTTGTTCGTTGATCGCCATGGTCTATCGTGGTCAGTGGGAAACGGCGCAGTCTAGCGAAACGCCGCCGTCGTTGCGCTGACAACCCCACTGGCAATGCAAGCAATTGCAGCCATCCACCTCCAACCACGGAGGACTGTGGCCTGGATGCAGCATTCGGGTTTCCCCACGCTGCGCAGCAGGCGCCGCTGGCGCACACTGGGACACTGACCATGCCCAAAGCCCCCGCCCCCGACACCACCCGCCCCCGCACCGGCCTGCTGCTCACGGGCGGCGGCGCGCGCGCCGCCTACCAGGTGGGCGTGCTCGAAGCCATTGCCGACCTGCGCCTGGCCTGCGGCGCGGGGGGCGACCCCAACCCTTTTCCCATCGTCACGGGCACTTCGGCAGGGGCCATCAACGCAGCAGCGCTGGCTTGCGGGGCCGACCAGTTCGACCGCGCCGTGCGCCGCATTGCCCGGGTGTGGAGCCATTTTGAGGCGCACCATGTGTACCGCGCCGACTCCATTGGCGTAATGCGCAGCGGCGCGCGCTGGCTCACGCTGCTTTCGCTGGGCTGGGTGCTGGTGCGCTGGCACCGCATGCGCCCCCTCTCGCTGCTGGACAACAGCCCGCTCACGCAATTGCTGGTCAAAATGGTGCCGCTGATGCGCCTGCCGCGCCTGTTCCAGCAGGGGCATTTACAGGCCCTGGCGGTCACGGCGTCGAGCTACAGCTCGGGCGAGCACGTCACGTTTTTTGAGGCCGGCGAGCGGCTGGACCCCTGGGTGCGCTCGCAGCGCCGCTCGGTGCGCGACCGCATCACGCACGAGCATTTGCTGGCTTCATCGGCCATTCCCTTCGTTTTCCCGGCCACGGCCATTGACGTGGACGGCCACACCGAATACTTCGGCGACGGCTCCATGCGCCAGTCCGCACCCATTGCACCAGCCATCCACCTGGGGGCCGAGCGTGTGTTGGTGGTGGGCGCAGGCCGCATGCACGAGCCCAAGGGCGACCTGACCGCCGCCGCTTCGCTGGGCTACCCCTCGCTGGCGCAGATTGCGGGCCATGCCTTGTCGAATATTTTTCTGGATGCGCTGTGGGTGGATGTGGAGCGCATGCAGCGCATCAACCACACGCTCACGCTCATCCCGCCCGAAGTGCGCGCACAAAGCCATTTGCGCCCCATCGAGATGCTGGTCATCGCCCCCACGGAGCGCCTGGACGCCGTGGCCGCACGCCACCTGGCCAGCCTGCCCACCCCCGTACGCACCATGCTGGGCGCCCTGGGGGTATCGTCCAAGAGCCAGGACGTGCGCAGCGCCGCCCTGGCCAGCTACCTGCTGTTCGAGCAGGGCTACACGCGCGAACTCATGGCCCTGGGCCGGGCCGACACGCTGGCGCAGCGCGAAGCAGTATGCCGCTTTTTTGGCTGGCAAGACAGCGGCGCCGAACTGCCGCCGCCCGTGCCCTGTACCGATTGAATCGGTCCTATTTTTTGAGCCAACCCAATCCCTTGGCGTGCAGGCTTTGCACGTAAAGCCGGTCGACCGTTTCGGTGATGGCCGTGGTTTCGGGGTAGGCACCCGAGGGATCTTGCAGGTCGGCCACGACCTTGCCATCTTCGGTGAAAGCGATCACATGGCCATAGGCCTTGGGGATGGGCCAGGTGGAGCGCGGCAGGCGCAGGGTGAGGGCGCGCAGCCAGGGCTTGGCGGCCATGCCGTCGATGGCAGGGTTGCGCGGTTTGGCAAAGCCCAGCCAGATTTTGCCGTCCAGCCCCCGCATGAGGTTATCGGGGTAGCCGGGCAGGTTGTCCAGCAGCACCCGGGCCTGCTCGCCGCCCTGGGCCACGTCCAGGTTGCTCGCACCCACGGCGATTTTCCATACGCGGTACTTGCCGGTCTCGTTGACGAACAAATGCTGCTCGTCGCTGCTGAGCGCCACGCCATTGGCAAAGCTCAGGCCCTGGGCCACCACGCGGGTGGTGCGGGTGGCGGGGTCGTATTCCAGGATGCGGCCGGTGGCCGATTGCTCCAGGATGTCGAGCACGCTGGCCTCGAAGGTGCCGCCCCAGTCCTTGGGCGCAAAACGGGTGGAGGCGTCGCTCAGGTACATCTTGCCGTTCTTGGCCACCACCACGGCGTCGGCGTAGCGGATGGGATCGCCCTGCACGCTGTCGGCCAGCACCTGCACTTTGCCATCGGGGGCGATGGAGAGCAGGCCCTTGACGGCGTCGGCGGCAATGAGGTTGCCGGCGGCGTCAAAGTCGAACCCCAGCACGCGCCCGCCAGTGTTGGCAAACACCTGCTGGCCGCTGCCGTCGGGCGCCATGCGCAGGATGTTGCCGCTGGCCACGGTGGTGTAGAGCTTGCCGTCTTTGCCGATGGCGATGTGCTCGGGGCCGGTTTCGCCATGCAGGTCGATCATTTGCAGGTGGGCCAGGCGCTGGTTGGGCGTATGCACGCCCTGGTAGCCGGGTTGGGGCGGCGCCTCCCAGGCCACGGGGGCGATGGGCACGGGCCAGGCCAGCAGGTAGGCCAAGCCCAAGGCCACCAGGGCGGCCAGGGTGATTCCGATTTTTTTCAGCATGCATGTCTCCTCTGGTTATAGGTTGCCGGGCATTGTGTAAAACACCCCGCCGCTTGACCAGTGGGCCCTGACGCCTGCGCGACCCGGCACGTAAAATGGGCGGTTTCGCCGCACTGGCGCACCCGCATTGACCGCCTTGAGACCCGCCCCATGCCTGCACGCAAAATTTTCGTCACCACCGCCCTGCCCTATGCCAACGGCCATTTCCACATCGGCCACATCATGGAATACATCCAGGCCGACATCTGGGTGCGCACGCAGCGGCTCTTGGGCAACGAGGTGAATTTTGTGGGCGCCGACGACACGCACGGCGCGCCCATCATGATCGCCGCCGAGAAGGCCGGGAAGACGCCACAGCAGTTTGTGGCCGACATTGCTGCAGGACGCCAGCAGTACCTGGACGGCTTCCACATCGCGTTCGACAACTGGCACAGCACCGACGCGCCCGAGAACCACGCGCTGGCGCAAGACATCTACCGCGGCCTCAAGGCCAACGGCCTGATCGAAACGCGCAGCGTGGAGCAGTTCTTCGACCCCGAAAAGGGCATGTTCCTGCCCGACCGCTTCATCAAGGGCGAGTGCCCGCGCTGCCACGCCAAGGACCAGTACGGCGACAACTGCGAGCAATGCGGCGCCGTGTACGCCCCCACCGAACTCATCAACCCCTATTCGGCCCTCTCGGGCGCCAAACCGGTGCTCAAAACCTCGGAGCATTTCTTCTTCAAGCTCTCCGACCCGCGCTGCGTGGCCTTTTTGCAGGACTGGACGCAGGATGGCCGCCTGCAGCCCGAAGTGGCCAACAAGGTGCGCGAATGGTTTTCCGTGCGCACCAACCCCGACGGCAGCACCAGCGAGGGCCTGGGCGACTGGGACATCTCGCGCGACGCGCCCTACTTCGGCATCGAGATCCCCGACGCG
>CAZRFF010000227.1:0-3760 GCA_964599265.1 uncultured Simplicispira sp.
CCGCAGCCGCTGGGCGTGGTCGGCATCGTCGCGCCGTGGAACTACCCGCTCATGCTCAGCGTGGGGCCGCTGACCGGCGCGCTGGCGGCGGGCAACCGCGCGCTGCTCAAGACCTCGGAACACGCCCCCGCCTTCGGCGCGCTGCTGGCGCGGCTGCTGGCCGAAACCTTCCCCGCCGACGAGGTGCGCGTGGTCGAGGGCGACGCCGAAGTCGCCCAGGCGTTCGTCGCGCTGCCCTTCGATCACCTGGTCTTCACCGGCTCCACCGCCGTGGGCCACGCGGTCATGCGCGCGGCCAGCGCCCACCTCACGCCGCTGACGCTGGAGCTGGGCGGCAAATCGCCCGTGGTCATCGGCCCCGGCGCGAACCTGGCGCACGCCGCCGAGCGCGTGCTGGTGGGCAAGCTGCTCAACGCCGGGCAGACCTGCATCGCGCCCGACTACGTGCTCCTGCCCGCCGGGCAGGAAGCCGCGTTCGCGCATGCGGCGCGGTCTGTGGTGCAGCGGCTGTACCCCGGCCTGGCGCACAACCGCGACTACACCCGCATCATCAACGCGCGCCAGTACCAGCGCCTGGCGGACTGGCTGGCCGAGGCCGATGCGGCGGGCGTGTCGGCGCTGCCCCTGGCCGACGCGCCGGACGACCCCGGCCTGCGCCGCATGACGCCGCGCATCCTGCTCAACCCCGCGCCAGCGCTGGCGGTGATGCAGCACGAAATCTTCGGCCCGCTGCTGCCCGTGCTCGGCTACCGCAGCCTGGACGAGGCGATCGACTTCATCAACGCCCGCCCGCGCCCCTTGGCGCTGTACCTGTTCGAGCGCGGCCAGGCCGCCATCGACCAGGTGCTGGCGCGCACGTGCAGCGGCGGCGTGACGCTGAACGACACGCTGCTGCACGTGGCGCAGGACGATCTGCCCTTCGGCGGCGTGGGCGCCAGCGGCATGGGCGCGTACCACGGCGAGGACGGCTTTCGCAGCTTCTCGCACTACCGGCCGGTGTTCGCGCAGTCGCGCCTGGCGGGCATTAGCCTGATGAAGCCGCCCTATGGCGCCGCCTTCGACCGGCTGATGCGCTGGATGCTGCGCTGACCCTCGTGGCGGCTCCTCCGCGGGATGCCGCCACCCTCAATAACTCAACCGCTCAGGCCGCACCTCTTGCAGGATGGTCGTCGCGATTTCTTCGATGGATTTGGTGGTGGACGACAGCCAGCGTATGCCCGAGCGGCGCATCATGGATTCGGCCTCTTGCACCTCCAGGCGGCAGTTTTCCAGGCTGGCGTAGCGCGAGTCGGGGCGGCGTTCGCTGCGGATTTCGGACAGACGCTCGGGGCTGATGGTGAGGCCAAAAATCTTCTTGCGGTGCGGCACCAGGGCAGGGGGGAGCTGGCGCCGGTCAAAGTCTTCCGGGATCAGGGGGTAATTGGCCGCCTTGAGGCCATGCTGCATGGCCAGGTACAAGCTGGTGGGCGTTTTGCCGCTGCGCGATACGCCCACCAAAATCACATCCGCACCAGCCAGGTCGTCGTGCGTCTGGCCGTCGTCGTGCGCCAGGCTGAAGTTGATGGCCTCGATGCGGTCGTGGTATTCCTTGCTCTTGCTGATGTCCGAAAACCGTCCCACGCGGTGGTGCGACTTGATGCCCAGCTCCACCTCCAGCGGGTGCACAAAGGTGCCGAACATGTCCAGCAGCATGCCCTTGCAGCCCTCTTGCAGCACTTTGAGCACTTCCATGTTCACCAGGGTGGTAAAGACCACGCACTTGCGCCCCTCCAGTTCGGCCGTGTGGTTGATCTGGCGCACCGCCTGGTGGGCCTTGTCCGCCGTGTCGATGAAAGGCAGGCGCACGCGCCGGGGCACCATTTCGAATTGCGCCAGGATGGCGTTGCCAAAGGTTTCGGCGGTAATGCCTGTGCCGTCAGACACGAAAAAAACGGTACGCGAGTGCATGTCAACCTTTTGAAAAAATGGCAAACCGGCGCTGGGCGGATTCCCGGGGCACGGCCCTACAATGGCGGCCATTATTCCCAAATTTTCGCCATGCGTACCGTAGGCCCACAAGTACAAATACAAAGCCCCGCGCCACGCCTGGATGCCCGCCCCGTGCCATGCACAGGGCCGGGCGCAGACCCGGTTTTAACTTTAGGAGCTTTCCCATGTCTGCACGCTTTGAGGCGACCGCCCTGGTCGTACCGTTTGAAAACCTGAGGATGACCGATGTCGAGGTCGTCGGCGGCAAAAACGCCAGCCTCGGTGAAATGATTTCACAACTGCCCCAGGGGGTGCGCGTGCCCACGGGCTTTGCCACCACGGCACATGCATTCCGCGAATTTTTAAAGCACGAAGGCCTGTACGAGCGCATCAGCCAGCGCCTGGCTGCGCTGGATGTGGAAGATGTCCGCGCCCTGGCCCAGGTGGGCGCCGAAATCCGTGGCTGGGTGGAGGCACAGCCTTTCCCCGCCGACCTGGAAAAGGCCGTGCGCGATGCTTTTGCCCAACTGAGCGGCGGCAACCCCCACGCCAGCTTTGCCGTGCGCAGTTCGGCTACGGCCGAAGACCTGCCCGACGCCTCCTTTGCCGGCCAGCAAGAAACTTTTTTGAACGTGCATGGTATCGACGATGTGCTGCACAAAATGAAAGAGGTTTTTGCCAGCCTGTACAACGACCGGGCCATCAGCTACCGCGTGCACAAGGGCTTTGCGCACGATGTGGTAGCGCTCTCGGCCGGCGTGCAGCGCATGGTGCGCTCGGATCTGGGTGCCTCTGGCGTCATGTTCACCATCGACACCGAAAGCGGCTTTGAAGACGTGGTCTTCATCACCAGCAGCTACGGCCTGGGCGAAACCGTCGTGCAGGGGGCCGTGAACCCCGACGAGTTCTACGTGCACAAGCCCATGCTCAAGGCGGGCAACAAGGCCGTCATCCGTCGCAACCTGGGCTCCAAGCTCATTGAAATGGTGTTTGCCAGCCCCGAAGAAAAAGCCGCCACCGGCAAGCTGGTCAAGACCATTGACGTGCCTACCGAGCAGCGCAACCGCTTCTCGCTCACCGACACCGAAGTCGAGCAACTGGCCCAGTACGCGCTCACCATCGAGCAGCACTATGGCCGCCCGATGGACATCGAATGGGGCAAAGACGGCGAAGACGGCCTGCTCTACATCCTGCAAGCCCGCCCCGAGACGGTGAAAAGCCAGTCCCAGGGCCAGGCCGAACTGCGCTACAAGCTTAAAGGCACAGGCCCCGTGCTGGCCGAAGGCCGCGCCATTGGCCAAAAAATCGGCACCGGCCCAGTGCGCCTGGTCCACGACATCCGCGAAATGGACAAGGTGCAGCCTGGTGATGTGCTGGTGACCGACATGACCGACCCCAACTGGGAGCCGGTGATGAAGCGCGCCAGCGCCATCGTGACCAACCGCGGCGGGCGCACCTGCCACGCCGCCATCATCGCGCGCGAGCTGGGCATTCCGGCCGTGGTGGGCTGCGGCAACGCCACCGACAAGCTCAGCGACGGCACCCTGGTGACCGTGAGCTGTGCCGAGGGCGATACCGGCCACATTTACGACGGCCTGCTGGAAACCGAGGTGACCGAGGTCAAGCGCGGCGAAATGCCCAAGATAGCCACCAAGATCATGATGAACGTGGGCAACCCGCAACTCGCTTTCGACTTTGCTCAGCTGCCCAACGAAGGCGTGGGCCTGGCGCGGCTGGAATTCATCATCAACAACAACATCGGCGTGCACCCCAAGGCCATCCTGGACTACCC
>CAZRFF010000228.1:0-1056 GCA_964599265.1 uncultured Simplicispira sp.
AGTTGGCGACCAGCCTGCTGCAAATTGAAAACGAGTTCTACGGCACCATCCGGCCCAAGCGCGTGGTGCGCTCGGGCGAGCGGCCCTTGCACGCCCTGCGCGAGCGCGGGGTGGAGTACGTGGAAGTGCGCTTGATGGACCTGGACCCGTTTGTGCCTGTGGGCATTACGGTGGACACCATGCGCGTGCTGGATGTGTTTTTGCTGCACTGCCTGTTGACCGACAGCCCGCCCGATACCCCGCAAGAGATTGCCGAGCTGCGCGCCAACCAGTTGCTGGCGGCTTCGCGCGGGCGGGAGGATGGCCTGTGCCTGCAGCGGTGCGGCCAAAGCGTGCCCTTGGTGGCGTGGGGGGCAGACATTCTGGCGCAATGCGAGCCCTTGGCCCAGGCCATGGATGCCCTGCAACCGGGCAGCAGTGGGTATGCCGATGCATTGCGCGGCGCCCAGGCGCTGCTGCAGCGGCCGCAAGATGCCCCCTCGGCGCGTGTGCTGGCGGCCATTGCGGGGGAATGTGGCAACAGCTTTTCGGCCTTTACCACGCGCCGATCCCAACAGGCGCGCGACCATTTGTTGGCGCTCCCTTGGCAGGCCGGGCAGCAAGCGCGCTACGAAGCTTTGGCCGAGCGTCCGGTGCAAGCGCAAAAAGCCATCGAGGCAGCCGACGATCTGCCGTTCGAAACCTGGCGCCAGCGCTACATTTCGCCCGAAGGATTGCGGGTTTGACCATGGAAAACACCCCTGTGCTGCCCACGCAGCCTTCCATTCAGTGGTTTCCAGGCCATATGCACCTGACGCGCAAGGCGATTGCCGAGCGCATCAAAAACATCGACGTGGTCATAGAACTGTTGGACGCCCGGCTGCCGGGCTCCAGCAGCAACCCCTTGCTGGCCGAGCTCACTGGGCACAAGCCCACGCTCAAGGTGCTCAACAAGCAGGACGTGGCCGATCCGGCACGCACCGCGCTGTGGCTGGACTGGTACAACGCACGGCCGGGCATGCAGGCCATTGCGCTGGATGCGTCCGACAGCGCGCCGGCGCGCAAGCTCGTCCAGGG
>CAZRFF010000228.1:1066-3741 GCA_964599265.1 uncultured Simplicispira sp.
CAGCCTGGCCCCACAGCGTGTGGGCATGTCGCGCCCCATGCGGGTGCTCATCGTGGGGGTGCCCAATGTGGGTAAATCCACCCTGATCAACACCCTGAGCAAAAAGCGCGAGGCCAAAACCGGCGACGAGGCCGGCATCACCAAACAAGAGCAGCGCATTGTGCTGGAGGACGATTTCTACCTCTGGGACACACCGGGCATGCTGTGGCCCAAGATCATCGTGCCCGAGAGTGGCTACCACCTGGCTGCCAGCGGGGCGATGGGGCGCAATGCCTACGACGAAGAATTGGTGGCGCTGGAGCTGTTGGGCCGCCTGCAAACCACCTACGCGCCCCTGCTGGAGGCGCGCTACCGCCTGGGTCTGGCCGAAGGCGTGGTGGCCACCATGCCCGACCATGAGCTGCTCGACGCCATTGGCCGCAAGCGCGGCGCCATGATGTCTGGCGGGCGGGTGAATGTGCAAAAGGCGGCCGAACTGGTGCTCACGGACTTTCGCAGCGCTGTTTTGGGTCGCATCACCTTGGAAGTTCCGGCTGAATTTGAAATTTGGCTGGCGAAGGGCCAAGCGCTGGAGGCCGAGCGCAAGGCGCGCAAACTGGAGCTCGACCGCCAGCGCAAGGGCTTCAGGGGTGGCAAAAGCACCCGAGGGCGGGCTTAAGGTTTACCAACCGCCCTTTTTCTTGGAGTCTTGGTATTTTTGCTTGGCTGCAGCGTCTTTTTTTTTTTTTTTTTATTCGTCTGCTGCCTTTTTGGCACTGTCCATGCGATCCTGGTGCTCGCGCTCCGCTTTTCTTGCCGTGCCAGCATTGTTACTGTCGCGATCGCGTTTCGCTTCGCTTCGCTCTCTGACGCCTGGGGCTTGAGCGTTCACAGAACCCGCGAAAATACCCATGACTAAAGCAGCCAGAATCAATGGCAGACGAACCGAATTGAACTTAACCATGGTGGGTATGACTCCTGATTTAGTGACAGACACATTGCTTTAGATTGGCGAATCATTAACGCCAGCTTTGAAGCTGGTTTGTTTCAAAATCAAACCAATCAATGCAAATGCTAACAAAAAAACTATGGCGCAACAAAGGTTTTTATCGACGTAAATTTGATGCGTATCAGGAAAGTTATTTATGAAATTCATGCAATGGCTGCGGCGCTGGTGGGCAACGGCGTGACATTGCTTGACCCGGTGGCCAGCCATGCGGCCGAAGAAGGCCGCGCCAAGAACCGGCGCGTGGAATTGGTACCGCAGTGACTGGGCCTGGCGCAAGCGACAATGGCGCCCATGACGACGATTCTTCCTTTGCGTTTGCTGGTGGCCCCCGACCGGGCCGACCCAGACCCCTTGGTGCTCTACCACGGCAAGGGCTGCCCTGACGGGTTTGCCGCGGCCCTGGCCGCCTGGTTGTTTTACGGTGGTCGCGTGCAATGCCTGGGGCTGGACCATGGCGATGTGCAAAGCCTGGCCGACTTGCCCGTCGTGCAGGGCCGCGCCGTGTATGTACTGGATTTTTCTTTTCCTGTCGACATCCTGCACGCCATCGAATCGCAGGCCGCCAAGCTGGTGCTGCTGGATCACCACAAAAGCGCGGCCGAGCGCCTGGCGGGCTTTGCCTGCCGCTGTGGTGTGGTGCACTTCGACATGCACAAATCGGGCGCGCGCCTGGCCTGGGAGTTTTTTCATCCCGATGCGCCTGTGCCCGATTTGGTGCGCTTTGTGGAAGACCGCGATCTGTGGACTTGGCAATACCCCGAGAGTGCTGCCTACCTGGCTGCACTGGACTGGGAACCCCAAACCTTTGAACGCTGGCAGCAGGTGCTGGTATTCACGGCGGCGCAGCAGGCGGCTTTTGTGGCCCGTGGGCAGGCCATGGACGACAAATTTCGCCAACTGGCGGCTGAAGTGGCCGAGGGCGCTCGGCCTGTGGTCTTCAATGGGCAACAGGGCCTGATGCTCAATGCACCCAGCGCTTTCCACAGCCTGTTGGGCGAAATGCTCTCGCGCCAGAGCGGTACGTTTGCCTTGCTATGGTCGGTCAATGCCAAAGGCCTCATCAAAGTGGGCCTGCGCTCGCAGCGCGGCTATGACTGCATCCCCCTGGCCGAGAGCATGGGCGGCGGCGGCCATGCCCAGGCCTGCGGTTTTCGCATGGATGCCAGCCGCCTGCCTGAGTTGCTGGGCGGGCATTTTTCTGCGTCACCCGGCTGATTCGGCCCTAGGCGTTACCGGCCCTGGCGGGCCGGTTTCTTTGTTTGAAAGTGGATTGTTCTGTGTTCAAAGGCATTGTCGCCTCGGTGGTGGCGTCGTTTTTGTTTGGCGCCATTTATTACCTTTCGCCCCGGCTGGCACCGCTGGATGGCGAGGGGATTTTTGGCTGGCGCGTGCTGTGCTCCCTGCCGTTCACCACGGCACTTTTGGTGTGGCGGGGTGAAGCGGGGCAACTGCGCCAGCTGCTGGGCCGCGTACGGGCGCAGCCTGCCTTGGCCTTGGCGCTGGTGCTGAGCAGTGCCTTGTTTGGCGTGCAGCTGTGGCTGTTCATGTGGGCGCCCTTGCATGGCCGGGCGCTGCCGGTGTCGCTGGGGTATTTTTTGCTGCCGCTGGTGATGGTG
Organism: uncultured Simplicispira sp.; assembly: GCA_964599265.1. Taxonomy (GTDB): domain Bacteria; phylum Pseudomonadota; class Gammaproteobacteria; order Burkholderiales; family Burkholderiaceae_C; genus Simplicispira. The sequence goes on from CAZRFF010000228.1 coordinate 3,671, forward strand.
CTGGTGGGCCGGGTGTTGTATGGCGAACGGCTTTCGCCTGCGCACCGCTTTGCCGCCAGTTTGGCTGCTTT
>CAZRFF010000229.1:0-3608 GCA_964599265.1 uncultured Simplicispira sp.
CCCTCGGCCTGGTCGGAGGCGCGGGTGGCGTAGGCGCGGTACAGGCGCTCGCGCAGGGCGCTGCTGTGGGCAAACTGCATCACGGGCAGGTAGCAGGGCATTTTGAGCGTGAGCTTGTAGCCGTCCTTGCCCTCGGCCTGCGCGGCGGCGCGGGCAGCCTGGCGCACGTCGGGGGGCAGGCCATCGACCTCGGCTTCGCTGGCGTAGTCGGCGAAGGCGTCGGTGGCGTCCAGGGCGTTTTCGCTGAATTTCTGTTGCAGTTCGGCCATGCGTTCCTGCACCTGGGCAAAGCGTTCTTTGGCAGCGCCTTCCAGTTCGGCGCCCGACAGTACGAAGTTGCGGATGGCGTTTTTCAGCGCCTGCGCCTGCTCGGCGTTGAGGGTGGTGGGGTTGATGGCTTTGTACTTGGCGTAGAGCCGCTCATCGGCGCCCAGGCGTGTCCAGAACTCGGTGATGCGGGGCAGGGCTTCATTGTAGGCGGCGCGCAGCGCGGGCGTGTCCATCACACTGTTCAAGTGGCTGACCGCACCCCAGGCCAGGCCCAGGTGTTCGGTGGCCACGTCCAGCACGCGGGCGATGGCGTTCCATTCGGCAGGAAAGTCCGGCGCGGTGACGGTTTGCAGGGCGTGGTTGGCGCGCTCCAGCAGCGCATCCACCGCCGGGGCTACATGCTCGGGGCGGATGCGATCAAACAGCGGCAGGCCGGAAAAATCGAGAAGGGGGTTGTTGAAGGTCTCCATCCCCCGATGGTACGGCCGCCAAGCCCCACTTCAAGGCCTGGGGCCATGGATTTTGTGTATGGCGGCGTTTTAGCCGGCGGCGCGCTCGGCCGCTTCCAGGGTGTTGACCAGCAGCATGGTGATGGTCATGGGGCCCACGCCGCCGGGCACGGGGGTGATGTAGCCAGCCACCTGCTTCACCCCGTCAAAGTCCACGTCGCCGCAGAGCTTGCCTTCGTCGTTGCGGTTCATGCCGACGTCGATCACCACCGCGCCGGGCTTGACCATGTCGGCTGTCAGCACATTGCGCTTGCCCACGGCGACGACCACGATGTCGGCCTGGCGCGTCATTGCGCCCAGATCGGCCGTGCCGCTGTGGCAGACGGTGACGGTGGCGTTGGCAGCCAGCAGCATCATGGCCATGGGCTTGCCGACGATGTTGGAGCGGCCAATCACCACGGCGTGCTTGCCACGCAGGTCTTGCATGCCGATGGATTCGAGCATCTTCATGCAGCCGTAGGGCGTGCAGGCCTTGAAGCCCACTTCGCCCACCATCAGCGCACCGGCGCTGGCCACGTGGAAGCCGTCCACATCCTTGGCGGGGGAGATGGTTTCGATGACCTTATGGTCGTCAATGTGCTTGGGCAGCGGCAGCTGCACCAAAATGCCGTGGATGCTGGGGTCGTTGTTGAGCGCCTCCACGCGTGCCAGCAGCTCGGCCTCGGTCATGCTGGCGTCGTATTTTTCCAGCACGGAATGAAAGCCCACGTCCTCGCAGGCCTTGACCTTGTTGCGCACATAGACCTGGCTGGCGGGGTTGTCGCCCACCAGCACCACGGCCAAACCAGGGGTGGTGCCGCGCGCCTTGAGGGCCTGCGTGCGCTGGGCGACTTCGGTGCGCAGCTGGCGCGAGAGGGCGTTACCGTCGATGGTCTGGGCGGTCATGGTGATTTGGGTCAAATAAGGCTGTAGCGCTTTCTGGGTAAGCGCTAACAGCTATGAAAATAATAGTTTCAGGCCTTGGCGGCAGCCTGGCCCAGCGCAATTTTGAGCAAGTCGGCCACGGTGTTGGCACCCATCTTTTCCATGATGTTGGCGCGGTGCGCTTCCACGGTTTTGATGCTGATGCCCAGGTCGTCGGCAATCTGCTTGTTCAGGCGCCCGGCGACGATGCGCTCCAGCACCTGGGCCTCGCGCCCCGTGAGCTTGGAGAGCAGGGCCTCGCGGCTGGCGGCCTGCTGGTGGCCAGCGAAGGACTGGCGCGCGATATCGAGCATGCGCTCGATGAGGTTGACCAGAGCCTCTTCGTTAAAAGGCTTCTGGATGAAGTCGTGCGCGCCTTTTTTCATGGAACTCACGGCCATGGGCACATCGCCGTGGCCGGTGATGAAGACCACGGGCAGTGGGGACTTGCGCTCGATCAGGCGGTCTTGCAGCTCCAGGCCGCTCATGCCCGACATTCGGATGTCCACCACCAAGCAGGCCACCTCGCGCGGGTCGTAGCGTGCGAGAAAGGTTTCTGCCGAATCAAAGCAGCGCACCCGGTATTCCTTGCCTTCCAGCAGCCATTGCAAGGAATCGCGGACGGCCTCGTCGTCGTCCACCACGTAGACGGTGCCTTTTTTGGGAATCAAACTCATGCCAGGGTCCTTGGGGATGGGGCGTTTGCTACGTTATTTGTAGTGTCTGTATCAGGCGCGGCCAATGGCAGCCAGAAGGAAAAGCGGCAGCCAGCCACCTCGCTTCCATTGTAAATGTTCTGTGCCAGCATCCGTCCCTGGTGGGATTCGACAATGCTGCGGCACAGGTTCAACCCCATGCCCATGCCTTCGCTCTTGGTCGAGAAGAAGGCCTCGAACAAATGCTCCTGCACCTGTGGGGGCAGGCCCTTGCCGGTGTCTTGAACCGAAAACTCCACACCTTCCTGGCCCTCCAAGGCGCGGGGCACCACACGCAGTTCCACGCTGCGCTGGGCGGCGGGCCGGTCGGCGGCGGCAATGGATTCCGCGCCGTTCTTCATCAGGTTGATGAGCACCTGCTCGATGAGGATGGAATCGGCCATGACGGGCGGCAGCCGTGCGGCCAGATAGTGCGTCAGGCGCACCTGGTGGCGGCGCAATTCGATCTCGGCCAACACCACGGCCTCGCTCACCATGGTGGGCACGTCGGCCAACTGGCGGTTGGGTTCGCTTTTTTTCACAAACTCGCGGATGCGCTGGATGATTTGCCCGGCCCGCTGTGCCTGGTGCGCGGTCTTCTCCAGTGCGGTGAGCAAGGCCTCGTCGGTGATATTGCCCGAGCGAATGCGCGAGATGATGCCGCTGCAATAGTTGCTGATGGCTGTGAGCGGCTGGTTGAGCTCGTGGGCCACGCTGGATGCCATTTCGCCCATGGTGATGAGGCGGCTGACGGACTGGGCGCGTTCGGTCTGGCGCTCGGTCTGCTCCTCGGCCAGGCGGCGCGGGGTGATGTCGGTGGCAATCACCATCTGCGCCAGGCGGCCATCCACCCAGGTCAGGTAGCGCGAGCGCACCTCCAGCCATTTGGACAGTTCGGGGATGTAGATTTCAGCGTTCTCGCTGTGGGCGCTGGTCAGTTCGTCGGTGGGCAGGCCCATCAGCCCGTCTTCGTCGCTGGCTTCGCTGGCGCTGCTGCCTGGCAACACCCCGGCGCGCGCTACCAACTGCAGGTGGCCCATGGTTTGCGAGCCAAACCACTGGCGGTAGAGCTTGTTGGCAAACAGCAATTCCTGGCTGCCCAGGGGCGCGACCGATACCGAAGCGTCCAGCGACTCCAGCACCACCTTGAAGCGCTCGTGCGAGGCCGTGAGCTGTTCGCGGATGCGGTTGGGCTCGGTGATGTCGGTCATGGACGTCATCCAGCCCGTCT
>CAZRFF010000230.1:0-1593 GCA_964599265.1 uncultured Simplicispira sp.
CACCCCTGCCAAGGCCATGGCGTCGCTGGCCAGGAAATGCTCGCTGCCGCCCTGCCCCACACCCAGCACCAGGGGCGAACCCGCGCGGGCGCCCACCACGCGCTGCGGCTCGTCCTTGTGCAGCACGGCGATGGCGTAGGCGCCGCGCAACTGCGCCACCGCAGCCTGCACGGCCTGGAACAAATCGCCCGCGTAGTGGCTGTCTACCAGGTGGGCGATGACCTCGGTATCCGTCTGGCTGGCAAAGTGGTAGCCGCGGGCTTGCAGGGCAGCGCGCAGTTCTTCGTGGTTTTCGATGATGCCGTTGTGCACCAGGGCCACGCGGCCAGGGCGGCCATCGGCCCCATCAGCCCCTGGACCGTAGCTGAAATGCGGGTGCGCATTGTGCACCGCCGGGGCGCCATGCGTGGCCCAGCGCGTGTGGGCAATGCCCGTGCTGCCCTCAATGTGCTCCGTCTGCACCTGGTCCAGCAGCTCGGCCACGCGGGCCGTGCTGCGCGCACGCTGCAAACCAGCCGACAGCGCCACCCCCTGCCCCGGCGCATGCACCGCCAGGCCGCACGAGTCGTACCCCCGGTATTCCAGCCGCTGCAGGCCCTGCACAAGAATGGGAACGATGTTGCGCGCAGACACTGCGCCGACGATGCCGCACATGGTGAAGTCCTGTACCAAGCCAAAGAATGCCGCGATGGTAGGCAAGGCATCAAAAAATATCAGTGTATTTTTGGTGTAAATTTGGAATTTAATTTCAATTGTTAACAGTGTTGAAATTTTCAATCACATAACAGAAAAAAATGGAATTACAAACCCTTGACCTGACAGACCTGAAGCTGCTGGATCTGCTGCAAAACGACGCCACCCGCAGCAACCAATGGCTGGCCGAGCAGGTGCACATCTCCCCCCCCACCTGCCTGCGCCGTGTGCGGCGCCTGCACGAGAGCGGGCTCATCGAACGGCAGGTGGCCATCATCCAGCCCGAACGCCTGGCCGCCGTGCAAGGCCACGGGCTAGCATGCATCGTGGAAGTCTCGCTCGACCGCCAGGGCACCGAATGGCTGGACGCCTTTGAAGCCCGCGCAGTGCAAGAACCCTGCGTGCAGCAGTGCTGGCGCGTATCACCCGGCCCAGACTTTGTGCTGGTGGTGCACACGCACGGTATGCCCGCCTACCTGGCGCTGGCGCAGCGCCTGTTGACGCAAGACGCCAACGTGCGCAACGTCAAAGCTTTTTTTGCGACCAAACGGGCCAAGTTTTCGACCCGGCTGCCAGTTCTTTCATTGGGGGCAGAGTGACTGTAGGATGCGCTCTGGTACAGGGTTTATCTGGAAAATTTTAGGCTTAGCTGAAAATTCTGCCCCGCGGGTTTTCCCTTGGAGAAGGGTGTATTGTTTTGTTTTATCAGACGATGTAGGCTATGCAGCTTGTCGTCTAATCTTAGTTATAAATAACAGGAGAGAGTAATGGCAAGTCGTAAGAAAATTGCAATTTATGGTGCTGGCGGATTCGCTAGAGAGGTGGCGTGGCTTCTCTCAACCCATGAAAGCTACGGAGTGTATGAGGTTGTTGGGTATATCGAAGATGACGCAGAGCATG
>CAZRFF010000230.1:1648-3539 GCA_964599265.1 uncultured Simplicispira sp.
AGTCATTTTCTGCCGCCACAGCCCCCCCCCCCCCCCCACGCGCGCGATTCGCTCGTTACAGTGGCAATTGGCAGCCCACAAGCCCGTAGAAAGATCGCAACAAAATGCGCTGAAGCAGGCTTTCACTTTGCAACATTAGTTCATCATTCTGTTGAAATTTCAGAATTTGTTGAGCTTGGCGCTGGTTCAATCGTCTGCTGTGGCAGCATTCTCACCGTAAACATAAAAATCGGACAACATGTCCATATAAATCTAGACTGCACTATTGGGCACGATGTCTGCATAGGAGAGTTCACAACACTTTCGCCCGGCGTTCATGTTTCTGGTAATGTGCATATTGGAAAGAACGTATACATCGGCACTGGGGCCTCCATTATCAATGGCACACCGGAAAATCCACTGATTATCGCCGACGGCACGGTAATTGGAGCTGGTGCGTGCGTTACGAAAAGCACTGAGGCAAACAGCTTATATGCAGGGGTTCCCGCAGAACTCAAGAAACGTTACACATAACAAGGCACTCCAGTCGGCGTCCTTGCCGCCGCTTCGCGTCGTCAAGGACGTGGCTAAGTTTGAGCATTAGCACTTAAAATCATGGCATCCCATAGCGTATACCTTGGCCTGCTTGATATTGATATTCGAGGCCACCTAGACCTAAAAACACATCAGGGCGAAGCTGCACCCGCAGATATTTTGAAATACCTATTTGCATACGCACTCGTCGCTGACGAAGTGTGCATGCAAGGATCCGCTCCGCTGAAAAGCAAAAGCGTATTTGTAGCCTTTACCCGATTAGCCGAAGCATTTCAGCGAAATGAACTACATGAGGAAAAGCCAATTTTCTCCTTTGTGCTTAGCGACGACTCAGAGTCTTATCTGAGCTACCTCGTAGAGCGACTATCGCTTCTGAGAGCCAAAGGAGGCCACAACGTAGAACGCCTGGCATATCTTGGTAACGATGGGTTGAGTGCGGCCCAAACACTGGACAAATCCCTTAATCTTGGATACGTAAAAAAGAAAACACGATCCGTTTCGAGTGAGTACAAATCATCTCTTTTGCTTGCCCTTCAGTCAGGCAGATACAGCGAACACGGAATCGAGGATGAGGTTGCTGCGAAAGCCATAAAAATACTAACCAATGAGCAAATTATTCAAACGCACCATTTGCTTGAATCCCTAGGCCTTGCTGACATTGAACAAGTTAACACCGTCTACCGGACAGCTAGGGAGCGATACCGAAAGGCAAATGCCTATGGAAGCGAGTCGACCAATAGCGAAACAAAACCACATTTCCAATGGAAAAATATCTGGGCCTACTTGTCACAGCTAAATCTCACTAGCATTCTAGCAAAAGACTTAGCGCTTACACCAACGCTGCTTTATCGATTGCGCACTTTGAGATCACTCAAGGCAATGAACGATCTTTACTTTGAATGTCAGGACCAGAGTGATATTGATGCACTGCTGAATATTCTTCATGGATTCCGCATGAATGGGAAATTTCGCAGCCTATTAAAACAGTCGCCCGGTGCTGCTGTCGCATTTTTCTTTGAAGCACTTAACCAGGCAGATATTGGTTATAAGCCGATTAGCAAAGGGCTAGAACAACTGGCCAAAACATTCTTACTCGACGTGACGGATGAAGTATTTGCAAAGAAGGTGTATTTCATTCACTCACGCGCTGAAATTCTTGCCCAAGATCTAGCAGCGCTAACCCGACAGTGAGCCGAATCTGCGCAGGTCGGTTGTTTTAATCGGTAGGTTAAAGTCAATATACCGCACAATTTCACACCATAGGAGTGACAGGAATGGACTCGGAAGGCCCAAACATTACAGAGTCGGCCCTGCAAATTTCCGCCAACCCGCATGGGCACTGGGTTTTCGCTGGTTC
>CAZRFF010000231.1:0-3533 GCA_964599265.1 uncultured Simplicispira sp.
AAAGCCTCCCTGGGCCGCAATTTTTGCATGTGGTGACCAAAAAAGGGCAGGGCTACAAGCTCGCCGAAGCCGACCCTGTGGCCTACCACGGCCCCGGAAAATTCGACCCCAGCGTGGGCCTCACGCCAGCCGCCACGCCTGCCAAAACCACCTTCACCCAGGTGTTTGGACAGTGGCTGTGCGACATGGCCGACAAAGACCAGCGCCTGGTGGGCATCACCCCCGCCATGCGCGAAGGCTCGGGCATGGTGGAGTTCCACAGGCGTTTTCCCGACCGCTATTACGACGTGGGCATTGCCGAACAGCACGCCGTCACCTTCGCGGCAGGATTGGCTTGCGAAGGCGTCAAACCCGTGGTGGCCATTTATTCCACGTTCTTGCAGCGCGCCTACGACCAGCTGATCCACGATGTGGCCTTGCAAAACCTGCCCGTGGTGTTTGCCCTGGACCGCGCTGGCCTGGTGGGGGCCGATGGCGCCACGCATGCCGGCGCTTACGACATCGCCTTTGTGCGCTGCATTCCCAACATGGCATTGGCCTGCCCGGCCGACGAGCGCGAATGCCGCCAATTGCTGACGTCGGCTTTTGAACACAGCGGCCCCGTGGCGGTGCGCTACCCGCGCGGCAGCGGCGCAGGCGCAGCGCCTTTGCCAGACTTGGCGGGGCTTCCCTTTGGCAAAGGCGAGGTGCGCCGCACGCGCCAGGAGACGGGCCCGGGGCCACGCATCGCCATACTGGCCTTTGGCACGCTGCTGTACCCGGCCCTGCAGGCGGGTGAAGCGCTGGATGCCACGGTGGCCAATATGCGCTGGGCCAAGCCGCTCGACACCGCCTTGTTGCTCGAATTGGCCCATCAGCACGATGCGCTGGTCACCGTGGAAGAGGGCTGCATCCAGGGCGGCGCAGGCAGCGCCGTGTGCGAGGCGCTGAACGCCGCTGGCGTGACCAAGCCGGTGCTGCAACTGGGCCTGGCCGATGAATTCATCGAGCATGGCGACCAGGCCCGCTTGCTGGCTTTGCAGGGCCTGGATGCACAAGGCATGGAGCGTGCCATTCGCCAGCGGTTTGTTGGCGCAGTGTAAGGTTCGAAGGATAGGGTCAAAGGCAGGCGCAATACCCCTTGGATACAAGCGTATTCAGGGTATACGTGCTCTCGTTTTGTGGCGCTTGTTTCTACAATGCAAGCGGCTGCGAAGTCCCCGGCTGGCCTTGGTATCCAGAGGCCTGTCGGGTTTTCATAAACTCCAAGGAGACCCGAATGGATCGTCGTTCCCTGATCAAAAACGCGGGCATTGCCGGCGTGCTCGCCGCTGGCGTAGCGCCTGCCGTGCATGCCCAAGCCACCGTCCGCTGGCGTTTGGCCACCAGCTTCCCCAAAGCACTGGAAACCCTGCACGGCTGCGCCGTGAAGTTCTCCGAAACCGTCAAGGCGCTTTCGGGTGGCAAATTCGAAGTTACCGTGCACGCCGCTGGCGAGTTGGTGCCCGCCTTCGGCATCGTGGACGCCCTGGCTGACGACGCTCTGGAAATGGGCGAAACCGCTTCCTACTACTACACCGGCAAAGACCCCGCGTTTGCCTTCGGCTGCGCTGTGCCCTTCGGCATGACCGCGCAGCAAAACCAAGCCTGGAAACTGCACGGCAACGGCCACAAGCTGATGGACGAGCTGTATGGCCGCTACAACTTCTTTGGCATCAGCGCGCTCAACACGGGCTCGCAAATGGGCGGCTGGTACCGCAAGGAAATGAAGTCGGTCGAAGACTTCAAAGGCCTGAAAATGCGCCTGGGCGGCGGTGTGTTCGGCGAATCCATGGCCAAGCTGGGCGTGGTGGCGCAAAACATGCCCGGTGGCGATGTCTACCAGGCGCTGGAAAAAGGCACGCTGGACGCTGCTGAGTTCGTCGGCCCCTACGACGACGAAAAAATGGGCTGGAACAAGGTCGCCAAGTACTACTACTACGGTGCATGGTGGGAAGGCGGCGCCGACCTGGAGTACTTCATCAACAAGAAGGCCTTCGCCAAGCTCTCGCCCGAGAACCAGGCCATCGTGCATGCGGCCGCTGCCGTGGCGTACAACGACGGCACGTCCAAGTACCTGCACCTGAACCCGACATCGCTCAAGCGCCTGGTGGCCAGCGGCACGCAGCTCAAGCGTTTCGACAAGGCCATCGTGCAGGCTGCCTTCAAGGCTTCGCAAGAAGTGTACGAAGAGCACAGCGCCAAGGACGCGTTCTTCAAGAAGGTATTTGAAGACATGCGCGCCTTCCAGCGCGACCAGATCCTCTGGAACCGCATTTCGGAAATGGTGTTCACCCAGGATATGGCTTCGTTGAAGATCTGATGCTTCATCGCTCTGGGCGCAGCAAGGTGCCCAGGCAATAAAAAACCGCAGCCTAGGCTGCGGTTTTTTTGTGTACGCACCCCGCAAAAAGGGCGTGTTGCAGGTGGGTGGGCTACTTGCCTGCGGCTTTTTCCAATGCCTTGACGGGATCGTCTTCGGCGGCATTGGCGCTGCCGTCCGCATCGGCCGGGGCGGACGTATCGCTGCCAGGTGCGGGCAAGCCGCCTTCAAGGGGGTTTTCGTCGCCCAGCCCCATGCTGTCGTTCTGTTGCAGTTGCTCCAGCATCTGTTCGCCCACGGCCTTCATGTCCACGTCCACCTTCTTATCCAGGTTGCCCGTCACCATGCCAGGGAAGGCAATCAAAATGGCCACCATGGACAACTGCAGCACCAGGAAGGGAATGGCCCCCTTGTAAATCTGCATGGTCGTCACGGGTGCCATGGTTTTGCCGGTCACCGGATCCACATAGGGCTTCTCGGGCGCGACCGAACGCAGGTAGAACAGTGCAAAACCAAACGGCGGGTGCATGAACGAGGTCTGCATGTTCACCGCCAGCAGCACGCCAAACCATACCAGGTCAATGCCCATTTTTTCGGCAATGGGCGCTAGCACCGGCACAACGATGAACGAGAGCTCAAAGAAGTCCAGAAAGAACGCCAGCACAAAAATCATGACGTTCACAAAGATCAAAAAGCCGAGCTGACCGCCGGGCAGTTTGGAGAGCAGGTGCTCCACCCACACCGGGCCGTCGGCCGCCTGAAATACCATGCTGAAGACGGTGGCGCCCACCAGGATGAACATCACAAAGGACGACAGTTTGGTGGTGGTGTTGAGCGCTTGCTTGAGCAGCGGCATATTGATGCGCTTGCGCATCAACGCCATGATGAGCGCGCCCATCGCGCCCATGGCGCCGCCTTCGGTGGGCGTGGCCACGCCCAGGAAGATGGTGCCCAGCACCAGGAAGATGAGCAGCAGCGGCGGAATCAGCACAAAGGTCACGCGCTCGGCCAGCTTGGACAGCAGGCCCAGCCTGGTGACTTTGTTGAATACCGCAATCAGCCAGGCCAGAAAGCTGCCGCCGCACATGGCGACGACGATTTTTTCGTCCTTGGGAACAAACTCCACGGGCTGGCCCTGCCACCAGCTATGCACCGCCTCCATGTGCTCGGCCAGGAACACGGCGGCCAGGGT
>CAZRFF010000232.1:0-3490 GCA_964599265.1 uncultured Simplicispira sp.
TCCACAGCGCAGCATGCCAAACCAAAGGTCATGGGCCAGAGCGAACCCGTTTTGGCCCAGTTCACCACGGAGTCGTAGCTCGTGGTGATAAAGCCTTCCTTCATCACGCCTTCAATCATTGCGTCAATCCTCGTGCGAGCCGATCAATCCCAGTCGAGGGCGCCTTTTTTCCACTCGTAGGCGAAACCCACCACCAGAACCGCCAGGAAAATCAAGACAGCCACAAAGCCCGTCATACCCACCTCCTGCAGCGATACAGCCCAAGGGAACAGGAAGGCGATTTCCAGGTCGAAAAGAATGAAGAGAATGGCGACGAGGTAGTAGCGCACATCGAATTTCATGCGCGCATCTTCAAAGGCCTCAAAGCCGCATTCGTAAGGGGAGTTTTTGGCAGGATCGGGACGATTGGGACCCAGGATGTAGCCCAATACCAAAGGCACAATCCCAACGGCCAAACCGATCAAGATGAACAGGAGAACGGGGAGATATTGATCGAGGTTCATCTTTTGGATGCGCTCACCGTGGGGCCTCATCCACCGCGCCCACCATCGGAAGCACGGAGACAGACCTTCTTGCTGTTATTTGGTGCCGTCGGCGAGACTCGAACTCGCACAGCTTTCGCCACTACCCCCTCAAGATAGCGTGTCTACCAATTTCACCACGACGGCTTGTCGTGTCTGGGTGGCATGAGGAAGCAAACAATTTGTTTGACTTTGGCTTCCCAGACAGACTCAGATTCTAACCCGGAAAAACCCTGATTCCGGGTAGAGGGCGACTTTTCTCAGGTATTTATTTGGCTGGCGTTTGACCTGCGCCAGACACTGCGGCAGCCGAAGCATCCGCAGCAGGAGCGGCTGGTGCAGCGGCACCAGGAATCGCAGCGGCAGAGCCCGCATCAGGCGCAGCAGCCGGGGCTGCGGCGGCGGGGTTTTCCAGCACGCTGCCGGTGCTGGTGGGGCGGGTGTTGCCCATATAGGCCAGGGCCAAGGTGCACACAAAAAACACGGCGGCCAGAACTGCCGTGCTGCGCGACAGGAAGTTGGCCCCACCCGTGGCGCCAAACAGGCTGCCGGAGCTGCCGCTACCAAAAGCAGCACCCATGTCTGCGCCTTTGCCATGCTGGATCAAGACCAGGCCTATCACCCCCAGTGCCGACAAAATTTGGACTGTGAGTACCAGGTTTGCCAATACGCTCATTCTTTTAACTCCTGAATTAATAGCTGCTGCCGCCCGCACTTACTGCGCGGCGGCGATGATTTGTAAAAAGTCTGCGGCTTTGAGGGCGGCTCCGCCCACCAGGCCGCCATCGATGTCGGGCTGGGCCAGCAACTGCGCGGCATTGCCCGCATTCATGCTGCCGCCATAGAGCAAGCGGATTTTGGCCGCATGCGGGCTGGCCGCCGCCAGTTGCGCACGCAGCACGGCATGCACCTGCTGGGCCTGCTCGGGGGTGGCCGTTTTGCCCGTGCCGATAGCCCAGACCGGCTCATACGCCACCACCACTTCGCTGATGCAATGGCCATTGGCGTGGATGACGGCCGCCAGCTGGCGCCGCACCACGGCCTCGGTTTCACCTGCCTCGCGCTGCGCCAGGGTTTCGCCCACGCAGACAATGGGGGTCAGCCCCGTGGCCAGGGCCTGCTTGGCCTTGGCTGCCACCACCGCATCGGTTTCACCGTGGTATTGGCGGCGCTCGGAATGCCCGACCAGGGCATAGCGCACACCGAATTCGCACAGCATGGCGGCAGACCATTCGCCGGTGTACGCGCCCGCTTCGTGCTGCGACACATCTTGCGCGGCCAATTGCAAAGCCGTGCCCGCAGCCAGCGTTTGCACCTGGCTCAGGTACGGTGCCGGCACGGCCACAGCCACATCACACGCCGGTGTGCCCATACCATCCAACAAGGCACGCACCAGTGCCTCGTTGGCGGCCAGGCTGCCGTTCATCTTCCAGTTGCCTGCAATGAGTTTTTTCATCATGGCTCCCACGTCAATACGATTTTTCCGATATGGCGGTTCGATTCCATCAGGGCATGGGCCTGGGCCGCGTCCTGCGCGGCAAAGCTGCGGTACACCACCGGACGCACCACGCCCGATGCCAGCCAGGGCCATACCTGCACCCGCAGCGCCTGCGCAATCGCCCCTTTGAAAGCCACAGGGCGCACGCGCAAGGTGGAGCCCGTGATGGTGAGGCGCCTGCGCTGCAGCAAGCCGGCATCAAAGCCCGCCTGCACCCCGCCCTGCACGGCAATGATGACAATGCGGCCATCTTCCGCCAGGCACTGCACCTCGCGTGCCACATAGCTGCCAGCCACCATATCGAGCACCACATCCACACCCTTGCCTGCCGTGATGCGCTGCACCTCGGCGACAAAGTCCTGTGTTTGGTAGTTGATGGCGTGTTCGGCACCCAAAGCCACGCAGGCAGCGCATTTTTCGTCGCTCCCTGCCGTGGCAATCACCTTGGCGCCCCAGGCCTTGGCCAATTGGATGGCCGCTACGCCTATGCCGCTGCTGCCGCCTTGCACCAACAAAGTTTCGCCGGGCTGCAAACGCCCCCGGTCGAGCACATTGCTCCACACGGTGAAGAAGGTTTCGGGCAAGGAAGCGGCCTCGGCGTCCGTCAGGCCCGCAGGCACGGGCAGGCACTGGGCAATGGGCGCCACGCAGTATTGCGCATACCCGCCACCGGCCACCAAAGCGCATACGCGATCGCCTATCTGCAGACCAGCTTCAGCCATGGCAGCGGTATCGCCCTGCTCCACCACACCCGCCACTTCCAGGCCAGGCAGATCGCTGGCACCAGGGGGCGGCGGGTAGTAGCCTTTGCGCTGCAGCACATCGGGACGGTTGACCCCGCTGGCGTGCACGCGGATCAAAACCTCGCCCGCACCCGCAACGGGCTGCGCACGTTCGCACACGCGCAGCACCTCGGGGGCGCCAAAGGCTGAAATTTCAATGGCCTGCATGGACATCAAGTGCCGCCGCCGCCCATCAAGCCTGGGGGTCGTTCTGGCCTTCGGCAGAAGGCGCCTGGTACGGATCGCGCTGCTCGCGGGGTTCACGCGGCTCACGGTACTCGCGGTGCTCACGCGGTTGGCGCGGGCCACGCTCGCGGTACTCGCCACGGCCTTCACGGGGCTCGCGCGGCTCGCGCTCGGGCATGCCGGCGGGACGCTCGACCAGTGCCTTCATCGACAGCTTGATACGGCCTTTGTCGTCAGCCTCCAGGGCCTTGACCTTGACGATCTGGCCTTCTTGCAGGTAGTCGGTGACCTTTTCAACGCGCTCGTGGGCGATCTGGCTGATGTGCAGCAAGCCGTCTTTACCGGGCAGCACATTGACCAAGGCGCCGAAGTCCAAAATTTTGACGATGGGGCCTTCGTACACTTTGCCGATTTCCACTTCGGCCGTGATTTCTTCGATGCGGCGCTTGGCCTCGTCGGCCTTGGCGGCTTCGGTGGCGGCGATGGTGATGGTGCCGTCTTCC
>CAZRFF010000233.1:0-3480 GCA_964599265.1 uncultured Simplicispira sp.
CTTGCGGCAGGGCTCACGCGTCTGCGGCAGGAGCACCGCCGCCGGGTTTGCGGCGACGGCGGCGGCGTTTCTTGGGGGCGCTGCCTTCGGTGGGCTCGGCGGTTTCGGGGGCGTCAGCGCCATCGTCCAGCGCCAGGCCGCGCGGGTCGGTAGCCTTGGCGCGCGGCGGCACGCGGTGCACGGTGCCCTGGGCCTGGCGGTTGCGCGCCTTTTGTTCTTCGCGCGCTTGCTCCATGAGGTCGTAGCGCTCGTCCTCGTCGGCGGTGCTGAACTTTTGCCACCAGTCGGCCAGGGCCTCATCCACCTCGCCCACATCGGCGCGCAGGCGCATGAAGTCAAACCCCGCCCGAAAGCGCAATTGCGCCACCATGCTTTCAGGGATGCGGCCCACGCGCTTTTCAAAGCGCGGCTGCATGACCCAGATCTCGCGCATATCGGCGGCCAGCTTGCCACGGCCCGACACGTCGCCAATGCGCCGGTCAAACACAGCGTCGATGGCGCCTTGCAGGGCCGGAAAGGCGTGTTCGCGCGCATCCAGGCGGCGCTGCCAGCCCTCGCTCACGTCCTGCCACAACACGCAGGCCAGCAAAAAGCTGGGCGCCACGCGCTTGCCTTCGGCCAGGCGGCGGTCGGTATCTTGCAAGGCGGCCTGCACCAGGGGGGTATCGGCACGTTCCATGACCACGTCCAGCAGCGGGTAAATGCCCCGCTCCAGCCCGAGCTTGCGCAGCTGCTCCACCGTGGCCAGGGCATGGCCCGTTTGCAGGAGTTTGAGCATTTCGTCGAACATGCGGCTTTGCGGCACCTCTTGCAGCAAAGGCTGGGACTGCGCCAGGGGCGCGGCCGTTTTGGGATCCAGCGCAAAGCCCAGGCGGCTGAGTTTGGCCGCAAAACGCACGGCGCGGATGATGCGCACCGGGTCTTCGCGGTAGCGCTGCGCAGGGTCGCCAATCATGCGCAGCACCCGTTTTTTCGCGTCCTCGATGCCCTTGTGGTAGTCCACCACGATCTGCGTTTCGGGGTCGTAGTACATGGCGTTGACGGTAAAGTCGCGCCGCGTGGCATCTTCATCCTGTGGGCCCCAGACGTTGTCGCGCAGCACGCGGCCGCTGGCATCCACGGCGTGCTGCATGCCGGCAAGCTGGCTTTTGCTGGTTTTTTCGTTGCCGCTCACCTGCTCGGCGGCCACGTTGTCGAGGTAGGCGCGGAAGGTGGAAACCTCGATCACCTCATGCTCACGCCCGCGCCCATGCACCACGTGCACGATGCGAAAGCGCTTGCCGATGATGAAGGCGCGGCGAAAGAGCTGCTTGACCTGCTCGGGCGTGGCATTGGTGGCCACATCAAAATCCTTGGGCTTGAGGCCCAGCAGCAGGTCACGCACCGCACCGCCCACGATGTAGGCCTCGTAGCCCGCCTGCTTGAGCGTGTGCACCACTTCCACCGCCCGGCGGTCCACCAGGCCCGGGTCGATGCCGTGCACAGCCGCGGGCACATCCACGCGCTTGCCAAAACGGGGCTTGCCGCGCTGGGGCGACTTGCCCAGCAGTTTATCGATGAACGTTTTGATCATGGGTGGGCAGAAAACAGGTCAAGAATGCGCCAGCCACGCTCGCTGGCCAGGGTACGCAAACGCGGGTCGGGATTGGTCGCCACAGGGTGGTTCACTTTTTCGAGCAAGGGCACATCGTTCATGGAATCGCTGTAGAACGTGCTCTCCACATCGCTCCAGGCCAGGCGCTGCTCGGCCAGCCATTGTTCCATGCGCCGCACCTTGCCTTCGCGCATGGTGGGCGTGCCTTCGATTTCGCCGGTGTACCAGCCGCTGGCATCGCGTGCCAATTGCATGGCCAAAATCCCGGGCACCCCCAGGGCCTGGGCGATGGGGCGCGTGACGAACTCATTGGTGGCCGTGATGATGAGCACCCGATCGCCCGCCTGCTGGTGCTGGCGCACCAATTGCAAAGCCTCGGGCCGGATGGCAGGGGCAATCACTTCGCGCATGAAGCGCGCATGGGCCGCCTGGGCCTCCTGGGCGCCGCGCTGGCGCAAGGCTTCGGTGGCAAAACGCACGTAGTCGCGCACGTCCAGCGTACCCGCCTGGTAGTGCGCATAAAACTCGGCATTGCGCCGCGCAAATTCCACCGGGTCGGTCCAGCCGATGCGGATGGTGAACTCGCCCCATTCGTAATCGGAATCGAGCGGCAGCAGGGTGTGATCCAGGTCGAACAGGGTCAGCCTGGGGCGATGGGTCTGGGTATCAGTCATTCATTCTTGGTGTGGATAGGCCAGCAGCCACCGTGCAAGGGCCGCCCCGCAGCACTGCGAGAGCGGGGGGAAGGCGCCGAAGGCGGCACAGGGGGGTGTACCTCATTCAGCCTCAAGCATGGCCTTGAGCAAGGGAATGGTGACAGCGCGTTGTGCTTGCAGGGCGTAGGCGTCCAGGCGATCGAGCAGGTGCATGAGGCTGCCCAGGTCACGCGAAAAGCGGCTCAGGATGTAATCCATGACCTCGTCGCCCAAAAATATGCCACGGGCATCGGCCGCCTGGCGCAGCACCGCGCGGCGGGTTGTTTCGTCCAGGGGTGCCAGTTGAAATACATGGCCCCAGCCCAGGCGTGAGCGCAAGTCGTCGCGCAGCGGCAGGTCGGCTGGCGGTGTGTCGCCCGCAGCCAGCACCCAGCGCGGCGCACCGTGGGCCGGGTTGGTGGCATGGACAAACCAGTTGAACGCCAGCGCCTGCTGCTCGGTGGTGTAGAGGTGCACGTCATCGAGCAGCACGGCCGACCAGCGCTCGTCAAAGTCTGGCGCCCCTTGCGCATCGGCATCCAACCAGCCTACGCTGGCGCCCTGCCCACGCAGGGCAGCACCCACAGCCCGTAGCAAATGCGTTTTGCCACTGCCCGCACTCCCCCACAAATACGTGGGCACGGGCGCGCGCGTGGCCTGGCTGCTGCCCGCACCCACCCACAGCCGCAGGTGCTGCAGCGCGGCTTCGTTGGGGCCAGCCAAAAAATTGGCCAACGTAGGCTCTTTGACCAGGCCAATATCCAGGGCCAGTTGTTTCATGGGTGCTTGATCAAGCCGACAAACCGGCGATTTTAGACCCATCACCCCCATGGCCGGCATGCCGGCAACACCCGTTAGAGCGCTACCCCTTGGGCAGGCCGCATAAAATCCCAGGTTCTGCCGCCCCGCACCCGGGCCGACCATTTGCACCACAAGCACCCATGAGCACCTCTGCCACCCCTCCCATTTCGTACAAAGACGCCGGCGTAGACATCGATGCTGGCGACGCCTTGGTCGATCGCATCAAGCCCCTGGCCAAAAAAACCATGCGCGAGGGCGTGCTTGCCGGTATCGGCGGCTTTGGCGCCCTGTTTGAGGTGCCCAAGCGCTACCAGGAGCCCGTGCTGGTCTCGGGCACCGACGGTGTAGGCACCAAGCTCAAACTGGCCTTCGAGTGGAACATGCACGACA
>CAZRFF010000234.1:0-3403 GCA_964599265.1 uncultured Simplicispira sp.
ACCCGGCTGATCGGCCGCCGCGCCCCCCGGCACAGCCGCCCAGGGGGATCAAACGGCGCGCAGCGGTATCGTCACCGGCCCGTCGTTCACCAGGTGCACCTGCATGTCGGCCGCAAAACGCCCGGTTTGCACCACCGGGTGGACGGCGCGGGCACGGGCCACCAGGTGGTCGAACAAACGGCGCCCTTCATCGGGCGCTGCCGCCTGGGTAAAGCTGGGGCGGTTGCCGCCCGTGGTGTCGGCCGCCAGGGTGAACTGGCTCACCAGCAGCAGGCCACCGCCCACGTCCTGCACGCTGCGGTTCATCTTGCCGTCGGCATCACCAAAGATGCGCAGCTTGAGCATTTTGGCCAGCAGCCGGTCGGCCTGCGCCTCGGTGTCACCGCGCTCGGCACACACCAGCACCAGCAAGCCCACGCCAATCTGGCCGACGGTTTCGCCACCCACCTCCACGCGCGCCTGGCGCACCCTTTGCAAGATGGCAATCATGGTGCGTCCTGGGGCTCGTCAAAATGCGCTTCCACGTCGGTGGGCAGCAGCTCTATGGTGGCGCGCAGGCCGGGCACGGCGGCCATCAGGGCGCGCTCCACTTCACCGCGCAGCGCGGCCGCGTGGCGCAGCGTCCAGTCGGCAGGCATGTGCATGTGCATGCCCACAAAGCGGCGCTGCCCGGCACGGCGTGTGGTCACGTGGTCAAAACGCAGGGCGCCAGGGGGCTGGGCCTGTACAAAGCCCTGCAGCGTGGCGTCGATGTGGGCCTGCACCTCGGGCTCTGCCGCCTCGTCCATCAGCCCCTGGGCCGAGCGCCAGACCAATTCCACGCCTTCTTTCAAAATATTGAGCGCCACCAGCATGGCCGCCAGGGCGTCCAGCCACAGCCAGCCGGTCAGGGATGCCCCCGCCAGCCCAGCCACCACGCCCACCGAGGTCCACACATCGGTCACCAAATGGCGCGCATCGGCCTCCAGGGCAATGGAGCGGTGCGTGCGCGCCGTGCGGAACATCACCCAGGCCAGCAGGCCATTGAGGGCCGAGCTGACCACCGACAGCGCCAATCCCCAGCCAACCTGCTGCAGCGGCTCGGGGTCGAACAGACGGTGCGCAGCGGCCCACAGAATGCCCACGGCCACGCCCACGATGAGCAGGCCCTCAAAGCCCGACGAAAAATACTCGGCCTTGTGGTGGCCGTAGGGGTGGTTGGCGTCGGGCGGGAGCTGGGCCACCGTGACCATGGCCAGGGCAAACATGGCGCTGGCCAGGTTGACGAAGGACTCCATGGCATCCGACAGCATGCCCATGGAGCCGGTCACGTACCAGGCCAGGGTTTTGAGCACGATGGTGACCAATGCCACGGCCATGGAAGCCCACAGCAGGTTGTGCGGCGTCAGCCAGGGCGCCGCGCTCCCGGCAGGGGGCCGGGGCGGTGGGAAAGAAGGGCTCATATCCGGGATTATCCTGCCCCCTGGGCACTGTGGCTTCCATGCCAAGCCCATGCCCACGCCCTGGGCATTTCGTCATAATGGATCGCGTGACCCAACCTCCCATTTCTTCCGGTTCGGCAGGCCGCGGCAACCCTGCCCTGCTGCGTCTGATTGCGGATTCCGTACCTGCGGCCTTGGCGTATTTTGTCTTTGACGGCGGCCTTTGCACCTTCGCCAACCAGCGCTATGCCGAGCTCATGAACAAGGCGGTGCAGGACATCGTCGGCAGGTCTGTGCAGGAAACCCTGGGGCAGCACTACTGGAAATCCATCCAGGAATTCATCCAGCGCTCAGGCACCCACGAACTGGTGCAGTACACCCGCGAGCACGTGCTGCGCAACGGCCGCACCTGCATGCTCGAAGTCTCCCTGGTGCCGCATATAGAGCAGCAAGGCGCCGAGAAGCAGCGCATCGGCACCTTTGTGCTCATCAACGACATCACCCACCACAGCAGTGCCGAGCAGGCCCTGCGCCAAAGCGAAGAGCGCATGCGCAAGCTGGCCGCCGCCACGGAAGAGGCCGTGGTGTTCCACCAGGGCGGCATCATTTCCGACGTGAACGACGCCACCTGCCGCCTCACGGGCCACCGCCTGGAGGATTTTCTGGGCCACTCCATTTTTGAGTTTGTTTGCCCCGAATTCCATGCAACCACCCGGGAGTACACCCGCCTGGAGCGCGAAGACCCCTACGAAATCGCCATTTGCCACCGGGACGGCCGCCGCATCCCCGTGGAGGTGGTGGGCAAGACCATGCCCTGGCAGGACACCACCTACCGCGTGGCCGTGCTGCGCGACATCACCGCGCGCCAGCAAGCGCAGGAGCGCGAGGCCTTTGCCCGCCAGCACGACCTGCTCACCGGCCTGCCCAACCGGCGCCATCTGATGGAGCGCCTGGGCACGCTCGTCACCCAGGCGCAGCAGCAGCAGGGCGCCGTCACCACGTTGCTGCTGGATCTGGACCATTTCAAAACCGTGAACGATTCGCTGGGCCAGCAAATGGGCGACCAGTTGCTGTGCGAAGTGGCCCAGCGCATCCGCCAGTGTTTGGGTTCTGCCGATGTGCTGGCGCGCATCGGCAACGACCAGTTCGTGGTGGTGCAAACCAGCCAAACCTCGGCCGACCATGCTGCAACCACCGCCCAGCGGCTGCTGCTGGCCATGCAACCGCCATTTTTGCTGGGCGCGCAGGCCGTGCCCATGTCGGCCTCCATCGGCATAGGGCTGCACCCCGACGACGGCCTGACCAGCGACGTGCTGCTGCGCAATGCCGACGCGGCCATGCAGCATGCCAAGCAGACCGGGCGCGGGCGCTACCAGCGTTTTCAAAGCGGCATGGACACGCACGCCCTGCAGGTGTTGGAACGCGAACGCGCCCTGCGCCAAGCCATCCAGGCACAGTCTTTCGTTTTGCACTACCAGCCCCAGATATGCCTGAAAACCGGCACGCTCAAAGGCCTGGAGGCCCTGGTGCGCTGGCAGCCCCCAGGGGGTGGTACGGTGGGGCCGGATGAATTCATCGGCTTTGCCGAAGAACGCGGCCTGATTGCCGATATTGGCCGCTGGGTGCTGCACGAAGCCTGCCGCCAGCTCAAGGCCTGGCAAGACCAGGGGCTGGCCCTGGTGCCCGTGGCGGTGAACCTGTCGGGCCTGGAATTCCGCCAGCGCGATCTGGTGCAGGAAATTGCCGAAGTGCTGCAATCCACAGGCCTGGCGCCGCAGTACCTGGAGGTGGAACTGACCGAATCCGTGCTCATGCACCAGACGGGGCAGGTCACGGCCACGTTGCATGCCCTCAAGGCGTTGGGCCTGGGCATTGCGGTGGACGATTTCGGCACGGGCTATTCGTCCCTGGCCTACCTCAAGCGCTACCCCATCGACAAGCTCAAAATCGACCGTTCCTTCGTCAGCGACACCCCCAGCAGC
>CAZRFF010000235.1:0-3402 GCA_964599265.1 uncultured Simplicispira sp.
TGCTGCGCCACCAAGACCTGGAGGGCGTGCTCGCCACCGTGGTGCGCTACTTTGGCGGCGTCAAGCTCGGCGCGGGCGGCCTGGTGCGCGCCTACACCGACTGCGTGGCCCAGGCCCTGCTCAATGCCCCCAAAGTGCCGCTGGTGCGCATGGCCACGCTGCACTGCCAGGTGCCCTACGCCCTCGAAGGCCTGCTGCGCCGCGAAATCGACGCCACCGGCGCCGAACTGCAAGACGTGCAGCACGCCAGCCTGGTCACCCTGTGCCTGCGCCTGCCGCAAGTACAGGCGGCTGCCTTTCAGCAGCGCATCAACGACGCCAGCCAGGGCCGCGCCGCATGGCTGGAAACCTGAAAAAAACCCGCTCAAGAAACCCGCAACCGCTGCCGATAAACCGGAGACGCACCGCCAAGGAGCCATCCATGGACACCGTCCTGGCCACCACCATCGTTAACACCGCCACCCAACTGGCCAGCGCCCGCACCTCCGACGCGCTCAACGCCATGGTGCTGAAAAAAGCGCTGGACATACAAAAAACCTCGGCCAGCACCATGCTCGACGCCCTGGCGCAATCCGCCCCCCAGCCGCAGTTGGCCGCCAGCGGCAGCCTGGGCACGCAGCTCAACACCTGGGCCTGAGCCGCTGGCCCACCCCCATGCCCCCTGTGCAAACAGGCGCCTTGCATGCTAGTATTACAAACGTAATAACCATCAAGGCCCGCCATGCACACGCTCAAGCTCACCCAGATCGGCAATTCCGTGGGCGTCATCCTGCCCAAAGAGGCTTTGGCCCGCCTCAAACTGCAAAAAGGTGAATCTGTTTTTTTAACAGAATGCAGCGAGGGGTTCATCCTCACCCCCTACGACCCTGCGCTTGAAGAAGAAATTGCCGCAGGCCGCGCGTTCATGCGCGAATACCGCGACACCTTTCACCAATTGGCCCAATGAATTGGCGCTGGATCAGCAAGCAAGCCTTGCTGCTATTGCACGCCGAGAGCCTGGCCGAGCATGGAGGCAGTGCGGGCATGCGCAGTGAAGGCTTGCTCGACTCCGCCCTGGCCCGCCCACAAAATTTGGCCGCCTATGGCGAACCCGATTTCGCTGCCCTTGCGGCAAGCTACGGTGTTGGCGTAGCCAAAAACCATCCATTCATTGATGGCAACAAGCGTGCAGCTCTGTTGGCCACGGGCCTGTTTTTGTACATCAACGGATACAAGCTGACCGCCAGCCAAGCAGACACCACACTCACCATGCTCAGCGTCGCCGCAGGCGAACTCTCCGAAGACGCCTTTGCCGCCTGGCTGCGCCAGCACTGCGCAGCGCGCGGGTGAAGGCGCGGCGCAAAACCGCCCGCTATCATCCAAGGCATGGGAGAGAACATCACCGCCGCCGCCCAAACCTTCATCGAACGCTGGCAGAACACCGCCGCCAGCGAACTGGCCGCCGCGCAGAGCTTCGTCATCGACCTGTGCGCCCTGCTGGGCGTGGACAAGCCCCACCCCACGCCCGAGCAGGACTACATGTTCGAGCGCCCCATCACCTTCACCCACGGCGACGGCAGCACCAGCAGCGGGCGCATCGACTGCTACCGGCGCGGCCGCTTCGTGCTGGAGGCCAAGAAACTGAAGGCGGGTAGCCACACCAAGGGCTTTGACGACGGCCTGCTGCGCGCCCGCAGCCAGGGCGAGAACTACGCCCGCGCCCTGCCCGCGCAAGAAGGCCGCCCGCCCTTCGTGCTGGTAGTGGACGTGGGCACCGTCATCGAGATGTACGCCGAATTCAGCCAGAGCGGCGGCACCTACACCCCCTACCCCGACCCGCGCAGCCACCGGCTGCCGCTGGCCGACCTGGCAAAACCCGAGGTGCGCGAACGCCTGCGCCGCATCTGGCAAGACCCCGCCAGCCTGGACCCCGCGCGCATCAGCGCGCAAGTGACGCGCGACGTGGCCGCGCTGCTGGCACGGCTGGCGAAGTCGCTTGAGTCGCCCAGAACAGAACAGAACAGAACAGAACAGAACAGAACAGAACAGAACAGAACAGAAATTATACATCAAATACGCCTCAAACCCAATACCAGCAAGCGCTAATAGCTCCTGAAATAGTAGCAAATTTCCTCACCCGCTGCCTGTTCAGCATGTTCGCGGAAGACGTGGAACTGCTGCCCAAGGGCGCCTTCCTGGGCCTGCTGCAAAAACACCGCGACGACCCCGCCACGCTGCAACAGATGCTGCGCATCCTGTGGGCCGACATGGATCGGGGCGGCTTTTCCGCCGCGCTGGCGGCCAAGGTGCTGCACTTCAACGGCAAGCTGTTCAAGGGCGCGGGCGAAGACGGCTACAGCCTGCTGCTCACCCCCGAGCAGATCGACCTGCTCATAGCAGCAGCCCGCGCCAACTGGCGCGAGGTGGAGCCGGCCATCTTCGGCACCCTGCTGGAGCGCGCCCTCGACCCTGCCGAGCGCCACGCCCTGGGCGCGCACTACACGCCCCGCGCCTACGTGGAACGGCTGGTGCTGCCCACCGTCATCGAGCCCCTGCGTGCTGACTGGGCCAACGCCCAGGCCGCCGCCCTGGTGCTGGCGCACGAAGCCGCAGCGCTGGACGGCAAGGCCGCCCAGGCCAAGCTGGCCGAAGCGCGGGCCGAGGTGCAAGCCTTCCTGCACCAGCTTTGCAGCGTGCGCGTGCTGGACCCGGCTTGCGGCAGTTCCAACTTCCTCTACGTCACGCTGGAACACCTCAAGCGCCTGGAAGGCGAAGTCGTCAACCAGCTCGAAGCCCTGGGCCACACGCAAAGCCAACTGGGCTTCGCGGGCGAAACCGTCACGCTGCAACAGTTGCGCGGCATCGAACTGAACGAACGCGCCGCAGCCCTGGCCGAACTGGTGCTGTGGATCGGCTACCTGCAATGGCACATCCGCAGCCGGGGCCACGCCAGCGTGGCCGAGCCCGTGGTACACAACTACGGCAACATCGAATGCCGCGACGCCGTGCTGGCCTGGGATGGGCAAGAACTGGCCTACGACGACGCGGGCCGCCTGCTCACCCGCTGGGATGGCCGCAGCCACAAGCCCCACCCCGTCACCGGCGAGCCCGTACCCGACGAAGCCGCGCAAGTGCCGCAATGGCGCTACATCGGCGCGCGCAAGGCGGATTGGCCGCAGGCGGATTTCATCGTGGGCAACCCGCCATTCATTGGCGCGGCCAGCATGCGCGGCGCTTTGGGCGACGGCTACGCGCAAGCCCTGCGCGGCGCATGGCCGGACGTGCCCGAAAGCGCCGACTTCGTGATGTTCTGGTGGCACCACGCCGCCAGCCAAGTGGCCACCGGGGCCGTGCGGCGCATGGGCCTCATCACCACCAACAGCCTGCGCCAGACCTTCAACCGCCGCGTGGTGCAGGCCGCGC
>CAZRFF010000236.1:0-3383 GCA_964599265.1 uncultured Simplicispira sp.
GGGCTTGCCGGCCATGCGGGCGTAGCCGTCGGCCGCGCCCGTGGCCACGCCCTCGAACAAAGCCAGTACGGCGCGCATGCGCGGTTCGCTGTCCAGCGCGGCCACGAAGTGCATCTCGCTGGTGCCGGGGTTGGTAAAGCAGACTTCGATGCCTGCGTCCGCCAGGGTCTTCATCAGGGCTTGTGCGCCGTTCATGGGAGTCTCCTCTAAAAATCAAACAGCACCGATATGCCGCGCCGCCGCCCGCGCCGTAAGAATGCAGCCGGGTAAAAACGTGCCTTCCAGCGAGCGCTTGCCGCTGGCGCCGCCGCCGCCAAAGCCCGCCGCCTCGCCCACGCAGTACAGGCCGGCGATGGGTTGGCCCGCCGCATCGAGCACGCGGCTGTGCAGATCGGTGCGCAGGCCGCCCAGGCTTTTGCGCGTGATGAGCTGGGTGTGGATGGCGATGAACGGCCCGGCGCCGGGCTTTTGCAGCGGTGCGGGCTTGCAGGTGCGCAGCTTGTCTGGTCCCCATTGCCGCGCCTGCAGAATGCGGCGGATTTGCGGATCCTGATCGGGCTGGCCGCTGCCGTTGAAATGCGCGTCAAAAGCATTGGCGGTGGCTTGCAACACGGCGGGGTTGATGTCCAGCGACGCGGTGAGCGCGTTCATCTTGCCCGCCAGCTCTGTCAGCGTCTCGGCGACGATGAAATGCGGGCTTTGCGCCGCCATTTGGTCCACCAGGCGGTGGTTGCCCAGCAGGGTTTCTTTTACAAAGCGCAGAAACTGCCGGTCGCGGATGCGTGGGTTGTGCTCGGCGCCCGAGACGGCGAATTCCTTGAGCGCGATGCGCCGGTTCAAAAGTTGCCAGGTCCAGGGCTTTTCCTGCGCCGCCACCTGCTGGCACAGCCAGTGGGTGTCAAAGCCCGTGACCAGCGGCTCGGGACCGATGCGTTCGCCCCGGTGGTTGAGCCACAGCGCCGATTTGCACGGAATGAGCGACAGGCCGTGGCCAGCGAAATGCGGGAAGGGGTGCGGAATGCCGGCGGCGTAGTTCCACATTTCACTTGCATGGGTGATTTGCGCGCCCAGGCGGTCGGCGGCTTGGTGGTGCAGCTGGCCGTCGGCAAAGGGGTGGGCGCCGTTGAGCATGGTTTTGGGCAGCGGCCTGTCGGCCGGCCAGTTGCGCCGCGCTTCCTCGTGGCTGCCGTTGATGCCGCCCATGGCCAGCACCACCACGGGGGCCGACAAGCGCACTTCGCGCCCTGTGGCTTCGTCCATGGCCAGCGCCCCGGCAATGCGCCCGCCCGCGTGGTCGAGCTGCGTCACGCGGTGGCGGTGCAAGAGCGTGAGCCTGCCGCCCGCGCCCGCTGCGCGCAGCTGCGCGATGAGGCGCAGCGCCATGAAGCGCGAAGTGCCCCAGACGATGTGGTAGCGCGCCACGCTGTTGCCGTCGCCATGCATGCCGCGCTCGACCAGGTTCACGGCGGGCATGAAGGTGATGCCCTCGCCCAGCAGCCAGTCGTACACCTGGCTGCGTGACTGCTCGACGTAGTAGCGCGCCCATTGCTGGGGGTAGGTGTCGGCAGGGTCGAGTTCGCCAAAGCGCTGCCAATCGGCCAGCGCCCGCTCGGGCGAATCGGCAATTTTCATCTTGGCCTGCAAGGGCGTACCCACCAGCGCCATGCCGCCAAAGGCCCACAGCGCCAGGCCGCCCAAACGCTCGGGCGTGTCGCGGTCCACCAGGGTGACGCGCTGGCCCGCGCGCAAGGCCTCCAGCGCCGTGACGATGCCTGCCAGCCCGCCGCCAATGACCAGAATGTCGGATGCGTGTTGTGCCATACCCTTGTCTCCTTGGGTGGTAAAGATAGTGCTTTACCATGCCCAACGATTGACTTTGGAGGACATAAGAATTGACTTTGCAGGTCAATGTTTCCATGGACTGGGTGGGCACCGTGCTGGCCGAGGCCGAGCGCCAGGGCATTGCGCGGGAGCGGCTCTTGGCGCTGGCGGGCCTGGCCGATGCGGACTTGGGGCAGGAGCGCTGGCCCATAGACCACATCACGCGGCTGTGGCATGCGGCGGTGCAGTGCACGCAGGATGCGGGCTTTGGCCTCAAGGCCGGGCTGGGGGTAGACCCGGCCAACTTCCAGCGGGTGGGGGCCATCTTGCGGGCATCCCCCACGCTGCGCGCGGCCTTGGCGGCCGTGCAAAAGTACCAGCGCCTCATCAGCGACGGGGGGCGGTTTCAGCTCATTGCCGGAGATGCCGACACCTGGATCATCTACCACCCGCGCCAGGGCAAATTGGCATTCAGCCCGCACCAGATCGAGGCCGTTTTGGCCGCCGTGGTGGCTTTGGCGCGGCGCGTGACGGGCCAGGCGCTGCTCCAGCCGCAGTGTGTGCAGTTCAGCCAGGCCCAGCTCGGGCCCTTGGCGGGTTACCGCGCCGTGTTTGCCTGCCCGGTGGCGTTTGAACAGGCTTTTAGCGGATTGCTGCTGGCCAATGCCATCCTGGATGCGCCCCTGCCCCAGGCCGATGGGCGCCAGGTGCGTGAACACCACCGCCAGGCCGCGCAGCAACTGGCCGGGCTGGCCCGGGGAGCGGCGCTGGCACAGGAGCTGCGCGCCTGGATGGTGGGTGAGCTGCAGCAGCGCGTGCCCGAGCGCGCCAGCGCCGCCAAAGCGCTGGGTTTGAGCGAACGCACTCTGGCACGGCGCATGCAGGCGCAGCAGCTGAGCTTTACCGGCCTGCTCGATGCCGTGCGGCGCGAAGCCGCCTTGCAGGCCGTGGCAGACACCCGGCAGCCCCTGGCCGACATCGGGCAGCGCCTGGGTTTTGCCGAACCGGCGGTGTTCTGGCGCGCCTTCAAGCGCTGGACGGGTTGCACGCCCGCGCAGTGGCGCAGCCGCCACCTTGCGGATTGACGCTCAACGCCCCTGGCGCGCGCCTGACGGTCTGGAGGATGGAACGCGGGTGGTGTCCATGGATCAATGCTTGCCGGTGTGGTGGGTTGGAGCCATGGATCCCAGGCGGCCGAGCTGGTGCGCCAGCTCGATGGCCGACTCCACGCCCATTTTTTCGAAAATGTTGGCGCGGTGGAATTCCACCGTGCGCGGGGTGATGCCCAGGTGCTCGGCAATGTTCTTGTTGTAGTGGCCACGGATGAGTTCGTTCAGCACCTCGTGCTCGCGCGGACTCAAGCTGGCCAGGGCCTGGCGCAGGCGCTGCAGTTCGCGTTCGGTGGCGCTTTGCTCCCGCACGGCCTGCATGGCTTGCTCCACGCGGTTGACGAGCAGGTTGTCCTGGAACGGTTTTTCCAAAAAATCCCAGGCGCCGTTCTTGACGGCCTCCACCGCGCTGCCCACATCGCCATGGCCGGTGAGGAACAGCACCGGCCAGGG
>CAZRFF010000237.1:0-3373 GCA_964599265.1 uncultured Simplicispira sp.
AATGGCCTCGGTGGTGGTGCCGATGTTCAGGATCAGCGAACAGCCCTGCGGAATCTGCGCAGCCACGGCGCGCGCAATGCGCAGTTTGCCTTCGGGGTTGAGCGACTCGCGCTGGTGGTGGGCAATGTTCTCCACGGTGGAGCCGGGCAAGCGCACGCCGCCATGAAAGCGCGTCAGCAGCCCCTGGTCGGCCAGGCGCTGCACGTCGCGCCGCACGGTTTGCAAGGTCACGCCCAGGGTATCTGCCAGCTCTTCCACCGAGGCCGATTTGCGCGTGCGCAGTTCTTCCAGCAACTGGATTTGTCGGGGATGGGTGTTCACGCTGAGAAAAGGTTGAGTGGGTGCGTTACTTTAAAACGAAAAAAAAAGAAAAAAGTAAGGGTAAACCATAGGGCAATTCGCGTAAAAAAGAACAAAAATGAACAAATACGAAAAACAACGCGTTGGGCTGGCGCCGTAGAGGTGGGGCGCACTTTCCCGTAGACCGCCGCAAAAGGTAAGCAACACATGGAATTGGCATTGGAGCGTATCCATAAAAAAGTGGGTGCGCAAACCTGGTTGTACGACATGGACATGGCTTTGCAGAGCAATGCCGTGACCGTCTTGCTGGGCGCTACCCAGGCGGGCAAGACCAGCCTGATGCGCATCATGGCCGGGCTGGACGAGCCCACGGGCGGCAAGGTGCGTGTGGATGGGCGCGACGTGACCGGGGTGCCCGTGCGCGAACGCAACGTGGCCATGGTGTACCAGCAGTTCATCAACTACCCGTCGATGAGCGTGGCCGGCAACATCGCCTCGCCGCTCAAGCTGCGCGGCGAAAAAAACGTGGCGGCGCGGGTGCGGGAACTGGCCGAGCGCCTGCACATCGAGATGTTTCTCGACCGCCTGCCGTCCGAGCTCTCGGGCGGCCAGCAGCAGCGCGTGGCGCTGGCGCGGGCACTGGCCAAGGGCGCGCCGCTGATGCTGCTCGATGAGCCCCTGGTCAACCTGGACTACAAGCTGCGCGAGGAGCTGCGCGAAGAACTCTCGCAACTGTTCGCCGCGGGCCAGTCTACGGTGGTTTATGCCACCACCGAACCGGCAGAGGCCCTGCTGCTGGGCGGCTATACCGCCGTGCTGGACGAAGGGCAATTGCTGCAGTACGGCCCCACGGCCGACGTGTTCCACGAACCGTGCTCGCTGCGCGTGGCGCGCGCCTTCAGCGACCCGCCCATCAACCTGGTGCCTGCCGTGGCCACCGCCAAAGGCTTGCGTGCGCAAGGCGGTCTGGAATGGGAGTTGCGCCAGGTGCTGGGGGCGGGCAGCGCGGCCGAGGTGACCGTGGGCCTGCGCGCCAGCGCGCTGCGCGTGCAGGCGCGGCCGGGGGATGTGGCCGTGCAGGGCCGGGTGGAGTTGGCGGAAATTTCCGGGTCCGATACCTTCGTGCACGTGGCCACGCCCATGGGCGAGGTGGTCGCGCAGCTCACGGGCGTGCATTACTTTGATTTGGGCAGCGGGCTCACGCTGTATTTCGATCCGGCGCAGGCCTATGTATTCGCCAGCCATGGCGCCTTGCTGCTGGCGCCCGCGCGCATGGGAGGCCGTTGAGATGGCGCATATCACACTGGATCTGGCGCATTCGTACAGGCCCCAGCCGCAGCAGGACAGCGACTACGCCCTGCTGCCCTTGAAGATGGAATTCCAGAACGGCGGCGCCTATGCGCTGCTGGGGCCGTCGGGCTGCGGCAAGACGACCATGCTCAACATCATGTCGGGGCTGCTCGTGCCCTCGCACGGCCAGGTGCTGTTCGACGGGCGCGATGTGACGCGCGCCACGCCGCAGGATCGCAACATCGCCCAGGTGTTCCAGTTCCCGGTCATCTACGACACCATGACGGTGGCCGAGAACCTGGCCTTTCCCCTCAAGAACCGCAAGCTTCCCGCCGAGCAGATCCGCCAGCGCGTCGGCCAGATCGCCGAGATGCTGGAGATGAGCGGCCAGCTCGACCAGCGCGCAGCAGGCCTGGCGGCCGATGCCAAGCAAAAAATCTCGCTGGGCCGTGGGTTGGTGCGCGCCGACGTGGCGGCCGTGCTGTTCGACGAGCCGCTCACCGTCATCGACCCGCACCTCAAGTGGCAACTGCGGCGCAAGCTCAAGCAGATCCACCACGAGCTCAAGCTGACCTTGATCTACGTGACGCACGACCAGGTCGAGGCGCTCACCTTTGCCGATCAGGTGGTGGTGATGAGCCGCGGCAAGGTCATGCAACTGGGTACACCCGATGCGCTTTTCGAGCGCCCGCAGCACCAGTTCGTGGGGCATTTCATCGGTTCGCCGGGCATGAATTTCTTGCCCGCGCAGAACACCGGCGGGCGCCTGCAGATGTCCGGCCATGCCCTGGAGCTGCCTGCCGGGCGCAGCCTTCCAGAAGGCGCGCTGCAGGTGGGCGTGCGGCCCGAATACCTGGCCCTGGCCGAGCCCGGGGCGGCGGGGGCATTGCCCTGCACGGTGCAGCGCGTGCAAGACATCGGCACCTACTTCATGCTCACCGCGCAGACCGGAGACCAGTTGCTGCGCGCCCGCTTCGGCCCCGAAAGCCGGCTGCCTGGCGTGGGCGACACCGCGTGGCTGCAGGTGCTGGGCGCGCACACCTGCTATTACCAGAACGAGGAGCTGCTCCCATGAGCACGACCACCAAGCCCGTGAACCAGAAGGCCTGGTTCCTCATCCTGCCCGTGCTTTTGTGTGTGGCGTTCTCGGCCATCCTGCCCTTGATGACCGTGGTCAACTATTCGGTGCAGGACATCATCAGCCCCGAGCGGCGCGTGTTCGTGGGCACCGAATGGTTTGCCGCCGTGATGCGCGACAGCGAATTGCACGCGGCCCTGTGGCGCCAGCTCACCTTCTCGCTGGCCGTGCTGCTGGTCGAAATCCCGCTGGGCATTCTGCTCGCCCTGTCCATGCCCGCGCAGGGCTGGAAGGCCTCGGCCGTGCTGGTGCTCGTCGCCCTGTCGCTGCTCATCCCGTGGAACGTGGTGGGCACCATCTGGCAGATTTATGGGCGTTCGGACATCGGCCTGCTGGGCGCGGCGCTCAATGCCGCGGGCATCGACTACAGCTACACCGGCAACGCCACCGACGCCTGGGTCACGGTGCTGGTCATGGATGTGTGGCACTGGACGCCGCTGGTGGCGCTCTTGTGCTTTGCCGGCCTGCGCTCCATCCCCGACGCCTACTACCAGGCCGCGCGCATCGACGGTGCGAGCAAGCTGGCGGTGTTCCGCTACATCCAGCTGCCCAAGATGCGCGGCGTGCTCATGATTGCCGTGCTGCTGCGTTTCATGGACAGCTTCATGATCTACACCGAGCCCTTCGTGCTCACCGGCGGCGGGC
>CAZRFF010000238.1:0-3350 GCA_964599265.1 uncultured Simplicispira sp.
GCCGTCCATGACGAAGTGCGCGTGGCGCGTGGCGGCGCAGTTGGGGATCATGGCCACGGGCTTGCTGGCGGCGTGGGTGGGGTACATCTTGATCTTCACGTCCAGCACGGTGGTCAGACCGCCCAGGCCCTGCGCGCCAATGCCCAGGGCGTTGACCTTGTCGAACAGCTCCAGGCGCAGTTCTTCCACCTGGGTGAGCTTTTCGCCCTTGGCGGCCTTGGCCTGCAGCTCGTACATGTCCAGGTCGTCCATCAGGCTTTCCTTGGCCAGCAGCACGGCCTTTTCTGCGGTGCCGCCGATGCCGATGCCCAGCATGCCCGGCGGGCACCAGCCGGCGCCCATGGTGGGCACGGTCTTGAGCACCCAGTCCACCAGGTTGTCGCTGGGGTTCATCATGATCATCTTGGACTTGTTCTCACTGCCGCCGCCCTTGGCCGCGACGGTGATGTCCAGCTTGTCGCCCGCGACGATCTCGGAAAAGATGACGGCGGGCGTGTTGTCCTTGGTGTTCTTGCGGGCGAACAGCGGGTCGGCCACCACGGAGGCGCGCAGGGTGTTGTCGGGGTGGTTGTAGCCGCGGCGCACGCCTTCGTTGATGGCGTCTTCCAGGCTGCCGGTGAAGCCTTCCCAGCGCACGTCCATGCCCACCTTGAGGAAGACGTTGACGATGCCTGTGTCCTGGCAGATGGGGCGGTGGCCGTAGGCGCTCATCTTGCTGTTGGTCAGGATCTGCGCCATGGCGTCCTTGGCGGCGGGGCTCTGCTCGCGTTCGTAGGCGCGGGCCAGGTGTTCGATGTAGTCGGCCGGGTGGTAGTAGCTGATGTACTGCAGCGCGGCGGCGATGGACTCGATCAGGTCTTCTTGGCGGATGGTCGTCATGGCGTGGGGTAATGAACGGGTTGCGCGAAACCGCCGATTATCCCCCCAGGGCTTGCGTGGATCTGTCGCCCAGCCCCGCATGGGGGTATGCTGCGGGCGTGCCACCACCGGGATTTGCCATGCCTGACCACGACCCCACCGACCATGCCACGCGCACCGAGCGCGATAGTTTTGGGCCGATTGCCGTGCCGGCGGCGCGGTTGTGGGGGGCGCAGACGCAGCGCTCCCTGGCGCATTTCGCCATCTCTGGCGAGCGCATGCCCACTGAGCTGTTGCGTGCGTTGGCGCAGGTCAAGCGGGCCTGCGCCTATGCCAACCACCACCTGGGTCTGCTGGAGGCCCCCAAAGCCACTGCGATTGTGGCCGCGGCCGATGGGGTGATTGAAAACGGGCCGGGCGGGGAGTTTCCGCTGGTGGTCTGGCAAACGGGCTCGGGCACGCAGACCAATATGAACATGAACGAGGTGCTGGCCAACCGTGCCAGCGAGCTGCTGGGCGGCCCGCGTGGCGAAGGGCGGCTGGTGCACCCCAATGACGATGTGAACAAAAGCCAGTCGAGCAATGACGTGTTTCCCACGGCCATGCACGTGGCGGCGGTGGACGCCCTGGTGCGCCACTTGCTGCCTGCTTTGCAGGGCCTGGTGAGCACCCTCGCGGGCAAAGCGCAGGACTATGCCGGTGTGGTCAAGATCGGCCGCACGCATTTGCAAGACGCCACGCCCATCACCCTGGGGCAGGAGATGTCGGGCTGGGTGGCGCAGCTGCAGCACGCCGAGGCGCATGTGCGCGCAGCCCTGCCGCACTTGTGTGAATTGGCCCTGGGCGGCACGGCGGTGGGTACGGGGCTCAATGCCCCGGCAGGTTTTGCCCAGGCCGTGGCGCAGGAGCTGGCCGATTTGACGGGCCTGCCCTTGGTCACTTCGCCCAACAAATTCGAGGCCCTGGCCAGTTGCGATGCACTGGTGTACGCCCATGGCGCACTCAAGGGTTTGGCTGCCAGCCTGATGAAAATAGCCAACGATGTGCGCTGGCTGGCCAGTGGGCCGCGCAGCGGGCTGGGGGAGATCAGCATCCCGGAAAACGAACCGGGCTCGTCCATCATGCCCGGCAAGGTCAACCCCACGCAGTGCGAGGCGCTCACCATGCTGTGCGCCCAGGTGATGGGCAACGATGTGGCCATCAACATCGGCGGGGCTTCGGGCAATTTTGAGCTCAATGTCTTCAGGCCCTTGGTGGCGCACAATTTTTTGCAAAGTGTGCGCCTGCTGGCCGATGGCATGCGCAGTTTCAACGTCCACTGCGCGGTGGGCATAGAGCCGCAGCGCACGCGCATGGCCGAGTTGCTGGAGCGCTCGCTCATGCTGGTGACGGCGCTCAACCCGCACATCGGCTACGACAAGGCCGCACAAATCGCCAAATCCGCGCACCAGCAGGGGACGACTTTGCGCGAAGCGGCCGTGGCCAGCGGCTACGTGGCGCCAGAGCAGTTCGATGCCTGGGTGCAGCCGGACAAAATGGTTTGAACCATGGGTTTGAAACCGGCGTATACTTAAAATTCATTTTGTATGAACCTTTAATCGCCATGCACGACCATTCCACCCCCGAAGCCATTTACCCGTTCGACGCCCGCGGCGTTGCCAAGCGTTTTCGCCATGCGGCCATTTTTGGCGCGTTGGACGCATTGCAGCCGGGCGAAACCATGCGGTTCATGAACGACCATGACCCCTTGCCGCTTTTGCACCAGATGCAAATGCGCTATGGCGATGGCGTGCGCATCGAGTACCTGCAGCGTGAGCCGGGCGCGATCCTGATCGACTTCATTCGCCAATAAGCTGTTTGCTATCAAAAAATAGCTTCTAGCGCCCGTTTGCAGGGCGTTGGAAGCTTTTTTTATGCTTGAAGCGACAGGATTTGCCGGGCCACCGCGGCAATGCCCGTGTCGCTGAGCTGTTCGGCCTGCACCGTCTGGCGTTGACCCCATTGGTGCAGGTTGGTGCTTTGCGACCGGGCGTAGAGCGGGTCGTAGTGCAGGGCCATGAGCTCGGTGAACAAGGGCTCCAGCGCCCCTGCTGCTGCCCAGGCCTGCCAGCGTTCCATCACCTGGCCGCCGTGGCGCTCGCGCATGGTGCCCAGCAGGTGGGCCAGCTGCTGGCGATCGTCGCCCAGGTGGGTGTATTCGCGCAGCAAAAAGGACAGGCGCTCTGGGGCGGTAGCCTGGATTTCGATGCAAGGGCTGGCGCGCAGGTGCTGGATCAGCGGCAGCGGCACGGTCAAGCGGCCAATGCGGCTGCTTTCGGCTTCGACATAGACAGGGCGGTGCAGATCCAGGCGCTCGACCTGCTCGGCCAGCAAGGTTTCAAACGCCGTTTGCGTGGGCTGCGCAACGCCGGGCAGGGCGCCCAGCACCGACCCCCGGTGCCGCGCACAGCCTTCCAGATCCAGGGTCTGGGCGCCTTGCGCGGCCAGGGCTT
>CAZRFF010000239.1:0-3281 GCA_964599265.1 uncultured Simplicispira sp.
AGCGCCTGCCCGTGCTGCTGGGCGGCGACCACAGCCTGGGCCTGGGCAGCATCAGCGCCGTGGCGCGCCACTGCTTTGATACCGGGCGCAAGCTGCGCGTGCTGTGGCTCGATGCCCATGCCGACTTCAACACCAGCGCGCTCACCCCCAGCGGCAACGTGCATGGCATGCCCGTGGCCTGCCTGTGCGGCTTCGGCCCCGAAGCGCTCACGCGCATGGCGGGGCTGCCGGGCAATGCCCCGGCGCTGCAAGCCCGGCAAATCCACCAAATCGGCATCCGCAGCGTGGACGAGGGCGAGCGCCGCTTTGTGCACGAGCAAGGCCTGGAGGTGTTCGACATGCGCTTCATCGACGAAGTGGGCATGCGCCAGACCATGCTGCAGGCACTCAGCGGCCTGGACGCCGACACCCACCTGCATGTGAGCTTTGACGTCGATTTTCTCGACCCCGAAATCGCCCCCGGCGTGGGCACCACCGTGCCCGGCGGCCCCACCTACCGCGAGGCGCAGTTGTGCATGGAGATGATTGCCGACAGCGGCTGCCTGGCCTCGCTGGACATCGTCGAACTCAACCCCGCGCTCGACGTGCGCAACAAAACCGCGCAGGTGGCGGTGGACTTGGTGGAGTCGCTCTTTGGCAAAAGCACCTTGATGCGGCGTTGATGCGCCATGGGCGCAGCGCTTTTACTGCGGCGCCCGTGCTGCAGCAAGGCGGCGCACGATTTGCTG
Source organism: uncultured Simplicispira sp. (assembly GCA_964599265.1). Taxonomy (GTDB): domain Bacteria; phylum Pseudomonadota; class Gammaproteobacteria; order Burkholderiales; family Burkholderiaceae_C; genus Simplicispira. The sequence continues at coordinate 729 of CAZRFF010000239.1, forward strand.
CACGATGTCGGTCTGCATATTGCGAAAGAGCAGCGCCTCTTCGGCCTCTTTGGCCAGGGCCATGGTTTCGCTGTAGCTGATATCGCGTGTCTGCAAAAGCTCGGTGGGCGCCATCCATACCGCACCATCCGCACCGCGCAGGCGGATTTGCACGCGCAGGCGCAATTGCAGCTCGCGCACCTGGCCTGCAGCCGTCAAACTCACTGCGGAACGCTCCTGTTTTTCTTGCAGGATGTCCAGCACCATCTGGGCCGACGGCAACAAGGCTGCGTCGCGCAGCACCTTCAAGCGCCCGCCGGACGATTCCAGCGTGCGCTGCAGCTCACGCGCCAGCGTGGACGTGGCTGGCGCAGCCAGGTACAGGCTCTCGAACGCAAACTCCGGCGCACCACGCAGGTGAAAACCGCAGGCGGCCAAACCCGCTACCGGGGCCAACGCGAGCAAGCTGCGCCTTTGCATGGTCACACCACCACGTTGACCAAGCGGCCTGGCACCACCACCACGCGCTTCGGATGGGCGCCACCGCTGTGTGCCGCAAAGGCCTCGCTCGCCACGGCCATGCGCTCGATCTCGGCCTTGTCGGCCGCCGCAGGCACGCGAATGGCGCCGCGCAGCTTGCCATTGACCTGGAGCATGAGTTCGATCTCATCCTGCACCAGCGCGTCGGGATCGACCTGGGGCCAGGGCGCATCGAGCAGATCGCCCAAGTGGCCTGCGTAGCCCAGGCCGCTCCACAGCACATGGGTGATGTGCGGGGTGGCAGGGTACAGGCAGCGCAGCAAAATGCCAAAGCCTTCGATCAGTGCCACGCTGGCGCCCTCGCCGCTCCAGTCCTTGAAGTCCTCCAGCGCGTTGAGCATCTTCATCGCGCCCGAGACCACGGTGTTGTACTGCATGCGCTGGTAGTCGTAGTCCACCTGCTTGAGCACGGTGTGGATCTCCAGGCGCAGGGCCTGGACGACCTTGCCGAATTTAACATCTCTCAGGCTCTTAGCGCCCGCCACATAGGCGTTAGCAGCTATTGCTTCAATAGCAGACAACTTGACGCCAAAGTTCCACACCCGGCGCAGGAAGCGGTAGCTGCCCTCCACGGCGGCGTCGTTCCACTCCAGCGTGAGCTCGGGCGGCGCGGTGAACATGGTGTACAGGCGCGCGGTGTCGGCGCCGTATTTTTCGATCAGGTGCTGCGGATCGACCCCGTTGTTCTTGGACTTGGACATGGTGCCCACGCCCTCGTAGTCGATGGGCGTGCCCACGGGGAGCAGGCCATCGGTGCTCTCGGCGGGGTTCTTGAGCTTGGCACTGACGATCTTGCCGGCATCGTCAAAGACATGCTCCACGTCGTGCGGCCAGAAATAGTCCTTGGCGCCTTTGGCGCTCTTGCGGCTGTAGATATGGTTGAGCACCATGCCCTGGGTGAGCAGCTTGGTGAAGGGCTCATCCACCTTGACCAGCCCCAGGTCGCGCATCACCTTGGTCCAAAAGCGCGCATACAGCAGGTGCAGGATGGCGTGTTCGATACCGCCGATGTACTGGTCCATGGGCATCCAGTAGTCCGTACCCTCAGCCACCATCTTTTGCGCGTTGGCCGCGTCGCAGTAGCGCATGAAGTACCAGGACGAATCGACAAAGGTGTCCATGGTGTCGGTCTCGCGCCGCGCAGCCTTGCCGCAGCAGGGGCAGGTCACGCCGGCATGGAAGGCCTCGCTTTTGACCAGCGGATTGCCGGAACCATCGGGCACCAGGTCTTGCGGCAGCACCACGGGCAGGTCTTTTTCGGGCACGGGCACGGCGCCGCAAGCGTCGCAGTGGATGATGGGGATGGGCGTGCCCCAGTAGCGCTGGCGCGAAACGCCCCAGTCCCGCAGGCGCCAGGTGGTCTTCTTCTCGCCCAGGCCTTGCTGCGCCAGGGCGTGGGCCACGGCGTTGACGGCGTCTTTGTGGGACAAACCGCTGAAGCTGTCGGAATTGATGGTCACACCGCGTTGCTTGTCGGCGTACCAGTCCTGCCAGCGGTGGAAGTCATAGGTTTCGCCATCGACCAGGATGACCTGCTTGATCTCGATGCCGTACTTGAGGGCGAAGGCAAAGTCGCGCTCGTCGTGCGCGGGCACGCCCATCACGGCGCCGTCGCCGTAGGACATGAGCACATAGTTGCCCACCCACACCTCCACCGGCAGGCCGGTAATGGGGTGGATGACCGTGAGGCCCGTGCGCATGCCCTCTTTTTCCTTGAGAGCCAGCTCGGCCTCGGTGGTGCCGCCTTTTTTACATTCTTCGATGAAGGCCGCCAGCGCGGCATTGCCGCGTGCGGCATGCTGGGCCAGCGGGTGCTCGGGGGCCACGGCGCAGAAGGTCACGCCCATGATGGTGTCGGCACGCGTGGTGAACACGTACATGCGGCCATCCTGGATCAAGGCGCCATCCGCCCCCCGGATGCCGTGCGTAAAGGCAAAGCGCACGCCCTCGCTCTTGCCTATCCAGTTCTCCTGCATCAGGCGCACCTTGTCGGGCCAGCCATTGAGCGTGGCCTTGGGGTTGCCGATTTGCACG
>CAZRFF010000240.1:0-3267 GCA_964599265.1 uncultured Simplicispira sp.
GCGCGGCCTCTACCGCCGCGTTGAGCGCCAGGATATTGGTCTGGAAGGCAATGGAATCGATCAAGCCAATGATGTCGGCAATTTTGCGCGACGACTGGTTGATGGCCTCCATGGTGTGCACCACCTCGGACACCACCTGGCCGCCGCGCACCGCGACTTGCGAGGCGGATTCGGCAATCTGGTTGGCCCGCTTGCCATGGTCAAAATTTTGCTTCACGGTGCTGGTCAGCTCCTCCATGGACGCAGCCGTTTGCTCCAGCGCGCTGGCCTGCTCTTCGGTGCGCGAAGACAAATCGGTATTGCCCATGGCAATTTGCTGCGTGGCCGTGGCAATGGATTCGCAGCCCCGGCGCACATCCCCCACGATGTGCACCAAACTGGCATTCATCTCGGCCAAGGCCTGCAAGAGCTGCCCGGTTTCGTCGCTGCCGGTCACCGCAATCTGGCTGCCCAGGTCGCCCGATGCCACCCTTTGCGCCACCTCCACAGCGCGGTGCAGGGGTCGGGTGATGGACACCGTAATCAGCCACGCCATCGCACACCCGACCAGCAAACCACCAATGCCCAGCACCAACAAAGTGATACGGGCGCTTTGGATGTCGGCCAGCGCCTGCTGGCCGCTGGCTCTGGCCAGTTCGCCTTGGAAGGCTGCGAGTTCATTCACGGGAGCCTGCAACGCATCGAGCGCGGGCAGCGTTTCGGCATTCAGCAAACGCACGGCCCCTTCGCGGTCGCCTTTGTCCATCAGATCGGCCACCTGCTGGTATGACTGCGCGAACTTGCCCCGCTGGTCTTTGATGCGCGCCAGCAGCTCCTTGGCCTTGGGGTTGTAAATTTTGGCGTCCAGCACGGCAAACGCATCTTCAATGGTTTTGCGGTTGGCCGTTATCCTGTCTTTGGCCGCTTGGCGTTTGGCGGGGTCATCGGTCAGCACGATTTCCAAGGTTCGCCTGCCATTGGCGCGTGTGGCCACGTTCACCGCATTCACCGCCTCGGCTTTGGCCCAGTCCATTTCCAGGATGCGCTGGTTGGCGTCTGCCACCGACGCCATGCGCACCTGCGCGGTCACCACCATGGCCAGCATCATCACGATCAGCAGGCCAAACGCTGCGCCCAACCGGGCGCCTATTTTTACGTTGCTCAGGTTCATGGAACCCCCTCAAGGTCGTGTGTTGGTCGGGCCATTGTGCGCCAGCCCCCCCCCCCCGTCTACTGGGAAACCCTCATTCTCACCCCCTCCCAAGGCCTCCAGTGCCCACTATTGATCGCGCGCAAGCCGCTCGCTTTTCCAGTACACCTCTTGCCCCCCATCCATGCGGTTGAGCACGCGCGAAAGCACAAACAGCAGGTCTGACAAACGGTTCAGGTACTGGCGCGGCGCAGGCCGCATGGTTTCGCCCTCTTGCAGCGCCACCACCGCACGCTCTGCCCGCCGCGCCACCGTGCGGCACACGTGGGCCTGGGCCGCGGCGCGGGTGCCTGCGGGCAAAATAAATTCCTGCAGACCCGGCAGGGTTTGGTTGTAGTGCGCCAGCGCGGCATCGAGCTGCAGCAGTGCATCGTCTTTGAGCACCTCAAAGCCCGGCATGGCCAGTTCTCCGCCCAAATTGAAAAGCTGGTGCTGGATGTCGATGAGCAGCTCGCGCACATCGCCGGGCAGCGCCTCGCACAGCAGCAGGCCAATGTGGCTATTCAATTCATCCACATCGCCCATGGCGTGCGGGCGGCCACTGTTTTTGGAGACGCGGGTGTTGTTGCCCAGGCCGGTGGTTCCATCGTCGCCCGTGCGTGTGGCAACCTGTGTGAGGCGCTTGCCCATGGTGTGTTCCTTGCATTGGGGTGCTCCGCCGGTTGGCAGTGCCATGGCTGCATTGTCGGTCAAGCCATTGAAAATGGCGCAGTGCCCTCCAATCCAACAAATCGAACGATTCGCTTAAAATGATCGAATTAAAAGGAGTGCATGCCATGCAAACCATGACCGCCAACCAGGCCAAAACCCAATTCGGCGCCTTCATCGACATGGCGCAAAAAGAACCCGTGCGCGTGCTGCGGCACGACCGGGTTGTCGGCGTGATGGTGTCACCTGCCGATTACGAGGCCATGCGTGCCTTCTACGCCAACCGGCTCGTGCACACACTCGATCGCACCGCCGCACAGGCCCAGGCAGCAGGCCTGACACCCGAGGCGCTCCAGGATTTGCTACGCGATGACAGTTGAACTGCGGGTGGTCATAGACACCAACGTACTCATCAGCGCAGTCCTATCCCGCCATACGCCGCCGGCATGGGTGGTGCGGCACGTCCTCCAGCACGGACGGTTGCTGTTTTCCAGCACCACTTTTGCTGAATTGCATACCCGCCTGTGGCGGCCCAAATTCGACCGCTACCTGAGCCTGGAAGACCGCAAGCAATTGCTGCATGATTTTGGAGCTGCTGGTGTGTGGGTCGATGTGCCGCCCGCCATCCAATCGATCCGTTACAGCCGCGATGCGGACGACGACGCATTCATCCATACGGCCCAGGCAGGCAATGCCCACATGCTCGTGAGCGGTGACCAAGATCTGCTCTGCCTGAACCCTGTCGGGGCATTGCCCATTCTCACACCAGCGCAAGCATGGGGTTTAATGCAGAACGCCCGACCACCCCGAGGAGCTCCCCCATGACCGCCCCCGCCCACCTGCTGCCCACCATCGCCCCGCGCCCCGTGCCCCAAACCCTGCTCGACGCCCTGGCCCAGCGCTTTGGCAGCCAATGCTCCACCGCCCTGGCGGTGCGCGAGCAGCACGGGCGGGACGAAGGCTCCATCCCTGCCCCACCCCCTGCCGCCGTGGTGTTTTCCGAGAGCACCCAAGACGTGCAAGACGCCGTGCGCCTGGCCGCGCAGCACGCCGTGCCCGTCATTCCCTATGCCGCAGGTTCGTCGCTGGAAGGCCATTTGCTGGCCGTGCAAGGCGGCATCAGCATTGACGTGAACCGCATGAACCGGGTGCTGAGCATCAACGCCGATGACCTGACGGTGACCGTGCAGCCCGGCATCACGCGCAAGCAGCTCAACGACGCCGTCAAGGACACGGGCCTGTTCTTCCCCATCGACCCCGGTGCCGACGCCAGCATCGGCGGCATGGCTGCAACGCGTGCCAGCGGCACCAACGCCGTGCGCTACGGCACCATGCGCGAGAACGTTCTGGAGCTGGAAGTGGTGACGGCCAGCGGCGAGGCCATCCGCACCGGCACGCGCGCAAAAAAAAGCAGTGCGGGCTACGACCCC
>CAZRFF010000241.1:0-3237 GCA_964599265.1 uncultured Simplicispira sp.
TCTGCGCAAATGCGCGCTGCGCTTGGGACGGGGAAGTCCCTTTCATTCGTTATGCAGTGGCAAAGAGGGCGTACCAGATATATCTAATTGGCGCGGATTATACGTTATATGCATCATCAAAGCAGGCGGAACCAAGATATTTTGATAGAGGGGATCCTTATTGGCAGGGGCGCCCGTCTGTGCGCGGACTCTATCGCTGCGACACATTTGTTATTGATACATTTTATGCAACCGCCACATTTGGTGGATCTTATAACACGGTTAGTGGAATTCCCAATGGCTGGGATGAAAAGGTGGGAAAACTCACGAACGGAATCATCACGCCTGCCGCCATTTTTGAGAAACTGAAAAACTTTTAATATACACTATATGCATAAGCGCCATATTGCGATTTTCTGCGCCTTATCCCTAATTGCTCTGTATTTGGCTGTTGATGTTTATCAAAACAACAGCACTTTCGAAAATGAATCAATGTCGCCAGCATTTTCTCAGTCGAAAGATAGCGCACCTCGCAATATCAAACCAGAAAATATGCGTGGAGCCGGCATCAATCTTACAGAGGCATTCAAATCAAGAGAAAAGAATGGCTTTTTGGAAGAGTTGGACAATCTGACCGCACGGGGAATTCCAGGAACTCCAGAAAACATTGGCGCGCTGGATAAACTGTTCAAAATTAGCGACAATTCTGAGGAAAAAATAAGATTAGCCAGGCTCTACAATGCAGCTTATTTTGGCACCGAGGACACCTCCCTCAGAAAGCGAATATCTCAGACCATCTCTGATCTGCTAAGATTAGAAACAGATCCCGCCGTCGGGCGGGCGCTTACTCTGAGCCACTCTCGGATGCTGATCGACGAGCAAACGCAGGAAAATCTTGAGTATGCATATCGAAGAAACTTTCTATCAAATGATGATTATTATGGCGAATTGGCCCACATTATACCAGGGGCTATGGGTCCGGTACGGAGTGAGATAATTAAAAAAATAACCAGCAATCACAATCAATATGCATCTGAAATAATTGCTGATTTTATCGCCAGCTCATCCGAACTTGGTTTTTCCAATGAGGAAATAGCCTCCTTGAAAATATATCTCGCCGGGAGCGAACCAAAATTCACCAGTTCATCTACCAGCATTGGCATGATAGATGTCATTCGATATGAACAATGGCTGAAGGCCATGGTATATATTGAAAATACTGAGAATTCAACTTCTCCTGGAGTCATAGTGTCTAACAAATTAATGTCGGCCAATGCTGATCCCAGAGCGGCAATTGCATTTCTCATATCGCCGTATGGGAAATTATTGCTGGAAGACCAAAAAAATCACGTATATATGAGCGAGATCAGACAGAGAGCAGACAAATACATTGCGCAACATCCTTCTAACTCATCACTGCAGCAGGCGGGAGATCATATAATTCAATTGTTTAGTGGCAAATAAATGAGGTTTAATATTTCATTATTTTTTGCTTCCACAGGGTTCTTCTGTCTTTACATTTTCATTTTGTATTTATGGTATTCAACAAGACAAGGAGGGGCGATTTTTGTATTGCTTGGGCCGTATATTATGCAGGGAATCGCAATCGCGCTAGCTATCTACAAGGCTAAATCACGCTCTATCTTTTTGATGATTCTATGTATTGTGACAGGCTTTGCTGTTGTTACGGCACTTACTCATTTGATTGCTGGTCATTTTTATACTGCAGTCGATTGGTCTGGTGTGCATAATTTCCCTTTGGTATTTTTTGTTCAATTTGTGATTTCTGCGATTACTGCCATGTTTGTTTGGATTGCATTTCTGATTACGAATAAAATTTTCAACAAAAGAAAATAATATTGCCCTTGAATTTCCATGGAAAATATCTTTAGCCCACCCTGTCCTGGAAAGGCGCCCCAACTGGCGCCAAGAGTTTTGCTATCACCGTTCATGATCCAGATGCCGTCACAGGCGGCACAGATTTTTGGCACTGGGTGGTCGTGAACATCCCCGCCTATATCCACGCTTTACCAGGAAATGCAGGCGCCAGCTAGCGATGGGACTCAATTGCCCGCTGGCGCCTTGCAAATCCCTAACAAGCGCTGATACCGGGCGGGAGATACCTCAGCGCGGCAAATCCGAGCGCCCCATGAGGAACTCATCCACCGCACGCGCTGCCTGGCGCCCTTCGCGGATGGCCCAGACCACCAGGCTCTGGCCCCGGCGCATGTCACCGGCGGCAAACACCTTGCCCACATTCGTGGCGTAGCCGCCCGTGAAGTCGGTGCTGGCGCGGGCGTTGCCGCGTGCGTCCTTGTCCACACCAAAGGCATCGAGCACGGCGGCCACGGGGCTAACGAAGCCCATGGCCAGCAGCACCAGGTCGGCCTTGTATTCCTTCTCGGTACCGGGCATTTCGACGAACTTGCCGTCCTTGAACTCCACCTGCACGGTCTTGAGGCCCGTGACCTTGCCGTTCTTGCCGATGAATTCCTTGGTGGCGATGGCGAATTCGCGCTGGCAGCCCTCGTCGTGGCTGGAGCTGGTGCGCAGCTTGATCGGCCAGTAGGGCCAGACCAGGGGCTTGTTTTCGGCCATGGGCGGCATGGGCATGACTTCGAACTGCGTCACGCTGGCCGCGCCGTGGCGGTTGCTGGTGCCCACGCAGTCGCTGCCGGTGTCGCCGCCGCCGATGACGATGACGTGCTTGCCGTCGGCGCGCAGTTGGCCCTTGAGCTTATCGCCCGCGTTGACCTTGTTTTGCTGCGGCAAAAATTCCATGGCGAAGTGGATGCCGGCCAGCTCGCGGCCGGGCACGGGCAGGTCGCGGCTTTGCTCGGCGCCGCCGGTCAGCACCACGGCGTCAAAGTCTTTTTGCAGCTGCGCGGGGCTGATGGTTTCCTTGGCCCAGTTGGTGACCTTGCTGTCCTTGCCCAGGCCCTCCTGGGCGTCGCCCACGAACACGCTGGTGCGAAACACCACGCCCTCGGCTTCGAGCTGCTGGGCGCGCTGGTCGATATGGCCCTTGTCGAGCTTGAAGTCGGGGATGCCGTAGCGCAGCAGGCCGCCGATGCGGTCGTTCTTCTCGAACACCGTCACGCTGTGGCCCACGCGCGCGAGCTGCTGCGCCGCCGCCAGGCCCGCCGGGCCGCTGCCGACGATAGCGACTTTCTTGCCCGTTTTGTGCGCCGCCACCTGCGGCTGCACCCAGCCTTCGGCCCAGGCGCGGTCGATGATGGCGTGCTCGATGCTCTTGAT
>CAZRFF010000242.1:0-3237 GCA_964599265.1 uncultured Simplicispira sp.
CGTGATGATCGTGGACCTGCTGCGCAACGACCTCTCGCGCACGCTGTGCGGCTGGGCGATGCGCGAGAGGTCGTTGCGCAGCAGGTCCACGATCATCACGTTCTCGGCCCGCTCCTTGGGCGCCGTGCGCAAGTGCCCGGCATTCGCGGCGTCCTCATCGGGCGTAGCGCCGCGCGGGGCCGTGCCCTTCATGGGGCGGGCCAGGATGTCGCCGCCACCCGGCGCGTCGCGCCAGTCGAAGAACAGCTCGGGCGAGACGGAGAGTACCTGTTCGTCGCCTGCGACGATGTGCGCCGCGTAGCCGCCGGGCTGGGCACGCTGCAGCGCGGCGAACAGCGCGGCGGGGCTGCCCTGCAAGCTGCCGGTGAGCGGCGCGGTGTAATTGACCTGGTACAGCTCACCCGCGCGGATAGCCTGCTGGATCCGGGCCAGGGCGGCGTCGAACGCAGCGCGGTCGTGGCCGGCCTGCCAGTGCACCTGGTGCGGTGCGCGGGCGCTGCCCTCTGCCGTCTCACCCGGCCAAGGCTGCGGCCCGCCGTACACGGCGAACCAGGCCAGCAGGCCGTCGGCGGCGTGCGTCTGCAGCGCGGCATCGAACGCGGGAGCGGCCTCGTAGCGCACATAGCCCACGCACCAGCGGCCCTGCTGCGCGGCGGCATGCACGGCCTGGAGCACGCCGCGCACTTCATCGAGGGCATGGGCAGCCAGCACCTCCAGCGGGACCGCGAAGGCGTGGCGCAAGCGCGGGGCGGCGAGGTTCAGCGGCTGGGTGAAGTCGATGTGCGCCGTGGTCATGGTTTGGGGTGAAATGGGCATCTAGCGCTTGTGCAGAAAGCGCTTATAGCTATTGAAATATGAGCAAATCCCATCCAGGCCTTTATGCGCTGCGCACCCAGTTTTCCCATTGCAAACCGGGGTAGTCACGGAAGTCGGCCTCGTTGTTGGTCACCAGGATGGCGTTGGCATGGATGGCATGCGCGGCAATCAGGCGGTCGAGCGCATCGCGGCGGCGCTCGGGCACGGCGGCGCGCAGTACGCCATAAGCCTGGGCCGCGGCTTCGGTAAAAGGCAGCACGGGAATGCGCTGCGTGAGCAGGGCCAGCACCTGGGCGTCATGCTCGCGGTGGCGCGACTGCATTTCCAGCCCAGCGCACAATTCGGCATAGGTGACGACGGACATCACCGCCTCTCCCTGGCGCAGCGCGGCCAGGCGCGCCAGCACCTGCGGCGGCTGGCGCTGGATGAGGTGAATGCAGATGTTGGTATCCAGCAGGTAGAGCATGCTCAGGCCCAATCGCGCTCGGCCTGCTCGTGATCCTCGCGCCCGGCGGCCATAAAGCCGGGGCTGAAGGACGCAAAAATCGCCGGTAAATCCGCCAGGGTCTGCGCTTGCACGGGGCGCAGCACCAGGGTGTTGCCTACGCGCTCGATCTCGATGTCTTGCGCCGGATCGAGAAACGCCAGTTCCTTCGGGATGCGGACGGCCAGCGAGTTGCCGCTTTTGAAGATGCGGGTGTGCAGCATGGAGAATGCTCCTCAGTTTGTATATCAAGTATATACAAATAGCATTTCTTGCAAACGCGAGGCCTCAATGTTAATCTAGTCGGTATGACCACATTTAAAGAACCGCGGCCCCTGCCACCCAAGCGCTCAGCCCCGCCGCCGGGGCACTGGCTGCTGCAAGACGCCAAGGCGCGTTTCAGCGAGTTGGTGCGCCGCGTGCGTAGCGACGGGCCGCAGCACGTCACTGTGCATGGGCGGGATGAAGTCGTCGTCATCGCGGCAGAGGACTTCCGGCGCCTGCAAGGCGAGCGCACGGGCCAGGCGTTGGTCGATGCCTTGCAAGCCTCGCCTTATAGGGACGTGGAGCTGGCCCTGGCTCCCTCCGTCGCCGCACCGGTGCGGGACGTGGAACTGTGATGCAGAAGGGCTTCCTGCTCGACACCAACATCCTGTCCGAGTTGCGGCGGCCCCGCCCGGAGCCCCAGGTGGTGGCCTTCGTCAGCGCACAGCCGCTGGAAAGTCTTTTCGTCAGTTCTGTGACCTTTGCGGAAATCCGCTTCGGCATCGAGCGGGTCGAAGACCTTCACAAGCGTTCCGCTCTCACCGATTGGCTGAATCTGCAACTGCGCACTATGTTCGAGAACCGGGTGCTTCCGGTCAGCGGGGACGTGATGTTCAGGTGGCGGCTGCTGGTGGAAGAAGGGCGCAAGGCGGGCCACACGTTCGCGCAGCCGGATCTCATCATCGCCGCGACGGCGTTGCACCATGGGCTGGCGGTGGTGTCCCGCGATGAGGGCGGGTATGCGAGGACGGGGGTAGTCCTCGTCAATCCTTGGAGTCAAATCGGCCTCTAAATCCGATCCAGAAAGCGCTAGCAGCTATCACTAGCGAAGCGCCTCGCTACTACGCCGCCCCCATGTTCGGCACCAGCCCCGACGCAGGCTGCCCACCCTTGAGCGCCGCCGTGAACGCCAGCATCCGGTCGATGGGCTGGCGCGCACGCGGAATCAGCGCCGGATCCACGTGGATGGCATTCGCCCCCGTTTCCAGCACCTGCGCCACCCCGGCCAGGCCGTTCATGGCCATCCAGGGGCAGTGGGCGCAGCTTTTGCAGGTGGCGCTGTTGCCTGCGGTGGGGGCCTCGTAAAACACCTTGCCGGGGTTGAGCTGGCGCAGTTTATGCATCATGCCCTTGTCGGTGGCGACGATGAACTCCGTGGCGTCCAGGGTTTGCGCGGCCTTGAGGATGGCGCTGGTGGAGCCCACGGCGTCGGCCAGGGCGATGACCTCGGCCGGGCTCTCGGGGTGCACCAGCACCTTGGCTTGGGGGTGGTCTTTTTTGAGCAGCTCCAGCTCCAGCGCCTTGAATTCGTCGTGCACGATGCAGGCGCCGTTCCAGAACACCATGTCGGCCCCGGTTTCGCGCTGGATGTAGGCACCCAGGTGGCGGTCCGGTGCCCACAGGATCTTCTGGCCGGCGTCTTTCAGGGCACGCACAATGTCCAGCGCGCAGCTGCTGGTCACCAGCCAGTCGGCGCGGGCTTTCACGGCGGCACTGGTGTTGGCATAGACCACCACGGTGCGATCCGGGTGTTGGTCACAAAAGGCGCTGAATTCCTCGATGGGACAGCCCAGGTCGAGCGAGCAATTGGCATCCAGGTCGGGCATCAGCACGGTCTTTTCGGGCGACAGGATCTTGGCCGTTTCGCCCATGAAGCGCACGCCGCTCACCAC
>CAZRFF010000243.1:0-3231 GCA_964599265.1 uncultured Simplicispira sp.
CAGGTTGAACTTCTGGTCGGTGCCGCCCAGCTCCAGGTCGCTCTTCAAGGCCACGGAATCGTAGCCCTGCATCAGCGGGTACAAAAACTCGTGCACGCTGATGGACTGGCCCGTCGAAAAGCGCTTGTGGAAATCGTCGCGTTCCATCATGCGCGCCACGGTGTACTTGGCGGCGAGCTGGATCATGCCCATGGAGCCCAGGGGGAGCGACCACTCGCTGTTGTAGCGGATCTCGGTTTTGCTGGGGTCCAGCACCAGGCTGGCCTGCTTGTAATACGTCTCGGCGTTGGCCTTGATCTGCTCGCTGGTGAGCGGCGGGCGCGTGCTGTTGCGCCCCGAGGGGTCGCCGATCAGGCTGGTGAAGTCGCCGATCAGGAAAATCACCTGGTGGCCCAGGTTTTGCAGCTGGCGCATTTTGTTGAGCACCACGGTGTGGCCGATGTGGATGTCGGGCGCCGTAGGGTCCAGCCCGAGCTTGATGCGCAGCGGCTGGCCCGTGGCCTCGGAGCGCTGGAGTTTTTTGACCCATTCGCCTTGCGGCAGCAATTCATCCACACCGCGCAAGGAAACTTCCAGCGCCTGGGCGACGGTTTCAGACAGAGGGGCTTGGGTGACTGAGAAATTCATAAGGGTTTTCTAGGGTGCGCTCTCCACTCGCTTGGCTATACTTGCGCGCACATTGCAGGAGTGGGGATTTTACGTCCCCCCTACCGCCCGAAAGCACCGGGCCCTGCCACCTGACAGCTTGGCGCGCCCGCGCCGCCCCGGCCTGGCCGGTTTTTTTGCGCACGGGCGGCCTCCAAACCTGGGGATAGCCTTTTGACACACGGCCTGACCACCGCCCGCGACGCCTTGCTTGCACGCATTGCCCAAGGCATTCAAAAACACCCCCGCCGCATCACCGCTCTGCTTGCCACCGTACTGCTCACAGGCGGCGGCGGCGCTTTTGCCGTGGCATCGCTGGGGCCAGACCCGGCCGAACTGCCCGTGCGCCTGGTGGCAAGCCCGGTCGAATCGCTGGCCGAAGGCGCCAGCCTGGCCGAGCTGACCGACCGCCCGGCTTTCTCGCTGTTCCGCACCGAACAGGTACGCAGCAGCGACACGGCCGAATCGCTCTTGCAGCGCATGGGCGTGGCCGACCCGCAGGCCGCCGCCTTTTTGCGCCGCGACGCCCTGGTGCAGCGCAACCTGATGGGCCGCGCCGGCCGCCTGGCCTCGGCCGAAACCACGGACGACCACCGCCTGCGCCGCCTCACCGCCCGCTGGGCGCCCGACGAGAGCGGCTACTTCAAGCGCCTGGTCATCGAAGCCACCGACAAAGGCTTCACCTCACGCCTGGAAACCGACAAACTCACCGCCTCCACGCGCCTGGCGGGCGGCATCATCCAAAGCTCGCTGTTTGCCGCCACCGACGCATCCAACATCCCCGACAACGTGGCAGTGCAGGTGGCCGAACTGTTTTCTACCGATGTGGACTTTCGCCGTTCCTTGCGCAAGGGCGACCGCTTCTCGGTGGTGTACGAAACCCTGGAGGCCGATGGCGAACCCCTGCGCACAGGCCGCGTGGTCAGTGCCGAGTTCGTGAACAACGGCAAGGCCCACCAGGCCCTGTGGTTCCAGGAGCCCGGCTCTGACAAGGGCGCCTACTACGACCTCAACGGCCAAAGCAAACGCCGCGCCTACCTGGGCTCGCCGCTGGAGTTCACCCGCGTCTCCAGCGGTTTTTCCATGCGCTTTCACCCCATCCTGCAAAAATGGCGCGCCCACCTGGGCACCGACTTTGCGGCCCCCACCGGCACCAGCGTGCGCACCGTGGGCGACGGGTTGGTGGAATTTGCCGGGGTGCAAAACGGTTTTGGCAATGTGGTCTTCGTCAAGCACCGCAACCAGCACGTGACCGTGTACGCCCACCTGAGCCGTATCGACGTGAAAAAAGGCCAATCGGTCTCCCAAGGCCAGACCGTGGGCGCCGTGGGCTCCACCGGCTGGGCCACGGGGCCGCACCTGCACTTTGAATTCCGCGTGAACGGCGAGCACAAAGACCCCATGACCATCGCCCGCCAGAGCGAGGCCGCTGCGCCCGTCACGGCCGCCGCCCGCCCCGCCTTCGACCGGCTGGCCGGCCAGATGCGCCTGGAAATGGCCTCTGCCGCCACCCTGGCGCAAACCCAGGCCCGCGCCGAATAACCCCGCCCTGGGCCTGAGTGCCCAGCGCAACCCCATGCCCGAGCTGTACATCGGCCTGATGTCTGGCACCTCGCTCGACGGGGTGGACGCCGTGCTGGCCGATTTTTCCGGCCCACGCTGCCAGGTGCTGGGGCACTACGGCGCAGCCTTTGACGCCAGCACCCGCGCCGAGCTGCTGGCGCTCAATACCAGCGGCCCCGACGAACTGCACCGCGCCGCCTTGGCAGCCAACGCCCTGGCGCGCAGCTGCGCGCAGGCCGTGCACGCCCTGCTGGCGCAAACGGGGCAGGCCCCAACCGCCATACGGGCCATTGGCACCCACGGACAAACCGTGCGCCACCGGCCGGGCGCTTTCGACGGCACGGGCTACACGCTGCAGCTCAACAACCCGGCCCTGCTGGCCGAACTGACCGGCATGGCGGTGGTGGCCGACTTTCGCACCCGCGACGTGGCCGCTGGCGGCCAGGGCGCGCCGCTGGTGCCCGCCTTCCACCGCTACCAATTTGCCGCCCCCGGCCAGGATGCCCTGGTGCTCAACATTGGCGGCATCGCCAACCTGAGCGTGCTGCAGGCCGATGGCGCCGTGCTGGGCTTTGACTGCGGGCCGGGCAATGCGCTCATGGACCACTGGTGCCAGCGCCACACCGGCCAGGCCTACGACGCAGGCGGCGCCTGGGCGGCGTCTGGCCAGGCAGCGCCTGCCTTGCTGCAAAGCCTGCTGGGCGAACCCTACCTGCACCAAAGCCCCCCCAAGAGCACAGGACGCGATTTGTTCAACCCCGCGTGGCTGGAGCAGCACCTGCGCCACCATCCTGGCCTGCCCGCCGCAGACGTGCAGGCCACCTTGCTCGAATTGACCGCCAACGCCTGCGCAGCAAGCGCCGCAAGCTATAAAAATAAAAGTAAAACCTTGGCCGTGTGCGGCGGCGGCGCCTTCAATACACGGCTGATGGCGCGCCTGCAGGCCCTGCTGCCGCGCCTGCACGTCACCACCACCGACGCGCTGGGCCTGCCCGCCCAGCAGGTGGAGGCGGCCGCATTTGC
>CAZRFF010000244.1:0-3179 GCA_964599265.1 uncultured Simplicispira sp.
TTGAGGTGGGGGTCGGGTGTACAGGGCGGTGGGGAATAAATCAGTGTTTCCTTAAGTCCGGCGTTACAAGCCGCAGGCGTGGTGGTGGTCTATGTGGACTTATGGGCGGATGTGCGGCGTGACCCTGGGGGGCTGATCGCAGAGGCCATCGCCCGTGCACTGGAACCCCAGTTGGGCTTGGTGGCCCGTTCTGCAAAAAAAGCCGGCCTGGACAAGGTGAAGGTGGGTGGGTTGGAGGTGGATACCAGCAAGATTGGCAAGGTAGACGGCCTGACCTTGAAGGATGCATTGCGTCTGTTGCATACAAGCGCGGGTAAGCCTGTGGCACTGATTATCGACGAAGCGCAGCATGCATTGACCAGCGAAGCTGGTGAGACCGCCATGGCGGCTTTGAAATCGGCACGTGATCAGCTTAATCGGCCGGGGGCTGTGAATCTCATGCTCGTCATGTCGGGTTCCGATCGTGACAAACTGCTGCGGCTTGTCAACACGGCCGCCGCCCCGTTTTATGGTTCGCAAATCCAGCGCATGCCGCCGTTGGGGCCCGACTTTATCGCCCATGTGGCACGTCTGGTCGAAGCGCAGCGCCCGACGCTTAAGCCGGTTGATCAAGCCCTGCTGCACCAAGCCTTCGAAGTGTTCGGGTACCGTCCGCAGTTTTTTATGGCCGCGCTGGGGCAGGTGCTGAGCCCTTTGGCCGATGTAAAGGGGCGCTTTGAACCCGCTTTGCTGGATGCGGCGCGGCAGCGGCAGGTGCACGATGAGGCGCAGATGGCATCCGACTATTGGGGCCTCAAGCCGACCGAGCAGGCGGTGCTGTGGCGCATGCTGGAGCAAGGCCCGCGCTACCGACCTTACGATGCCGAAGCCTTGCGGTTTTACCGGGAAAAAACCGGCCATCCCGTGAGCGTGGCGCAAGCGCAAAAAGCGCTGGAGGCGTTGCGTCAGCGCATGCCTGCCTTGGTGTGGAAGTCAGCGCGCGGGGAGTACGCTTTGGAAGACGCGGCCATGCACCGCTGGTTCGATGCCCTGGTTCAGGACGGTCAGTGGCCGCCCAGTGGGCCGCAGGGCTACCTCCCCTTCGATGATGATTGAGCGCCTTGGCACTTCCCAGGAAAACCCGCGTCCCCACGCTGCTACCATGGCCCGGTTGCATACCACCCACTACCACCCACCCAAGGAGATATTTGCAATGAGCGGTCAAACCAAGTTCCTGCTGCAAGAAAGCCAGATGCCCAAGACCTGGTACAACCTCCAGGCCGACCTGCCCAAGCCCCTGCCGGCCGTGCTGCACCCCGGCACGCACCAGCCCGTGGGCCCGGACGATCTGGCGCCGCTGTTCCCCATGGAACTGATCCTGCAAGAGGTGAGCACCGAGCGCGAGATCGACATCCCCGAGCCCGTGCGCGAAATTTACAAACTCTGGCGCCCCGCACCGCTGTTCCGCGCCCACCGGCTCGAAAAAGCCCTGGGCACGCCCGCCAAGATCTTCTACAAATACGAAGGCGTGAGCCCCGCAGGCAGCCACAAGCCCAACACCGCCATCCCGCAGGCCTTCTACAACCAGCAGGCCGGCGTCAAGCGCCTGACCACCGAAACCGGCGCGGGCCAGTGGGGCACCTCGCTGTCGTTCGCGGGCAGCCTGTTTGACCTGGAGGTGCTGGTGTTCCAGGTGCGTGTTTCCTATGACCAGAAACCCTACCGCCGCGCCGTGATGGAAACCTACGGCGCGCGCTGCCTGCCCTCGCCCTCCACCGAGACGCAGTACGGCCGCAGCGTGCTCGCGCAGCGCCCCGACCACCCCGGCAGCCTGGGCATCGCCATCTCGGAGGCGGTGGAACTGGCCGTGCAGCGCGACGACACCAAATACGCCCTGGGCTCGGTGCTCAACCACGTGCTGCTGCACCAGACGGTGATCGGCCTCGAATCCATGGAGCAGATGCAAATGGCCGACGCCTGGCCCGACGTGGTGGTGGGCTGCACCGGCGGCGGCTCCAACTTCGCCGGTCTGGCCTTTCCCTTCATCGGCCACGGCCTGCGCGGCGGCGCCAAGCCGCGCATCGTGGCGGTGGAGCCCGCGGCCTGCCCCTCGCTCACGCGCGGCAAGTACGCCTACGACTATGGCGACACCGGCCACATGACGCCGCTGACCAAGATGCACACCCTGGGCAGCACCTTCACGCCGCCGGGCTTCCACGCTGGCGGCCTGCGCTACCACGGCATGGCGCCCATGGTCTCGCACGCCAAGGAACTGGGCCTGATGGAGGCCGTGGCCTACACGCAGAACCAGTGCTTCGAGGCGGGCGTGCTGTTCGCGCGCACCGAGGGCATCGTGCCCGCGCCCGAGGCCAACCACGCCGTCAAGGGCGCCATCGAGGAAGCCCTGCGCTGCAAGCGCGAGGGCAAGAGCGAAACCATCCTCTTCGGCCTGTGCGGCCATGGCCACTTCGACATGGCGGCCTACCAGAAGTACTTTGCGGGCGAGCTCAAGGAAGAGTCTTACGACGAGAAGGAGCTGGCCATGGCACTCTCCGGCCTGCCGGTTGTGACAACCCCCTGAGCGGCTGCGCCGCTTTCCCCTTCTCTTGCAGCGCTGCGCGCTGTGGAAGGGGGACGCCACCAGCGCGGCGGGGCGGCCCTTGCGCGGTGGCCCCTGGCCCAAGGCACGCCATAGGCATGCATTTGCTATTTATTTGATAGCTGTTTGCGCTTTTCTGTAAAGCGCTGGAGGCCGATTTTATCTAAAATTCACGCCGCCGCAGGCTTGCGGTTCACCAGCACAATGCCCGCCGCCACCAATGCCAGCGCGGCCAGCAGCCCGGGCGTGACGGGCTCGCCCAGCCACCAGGCGCCAAACAGCAGGGCGAACACGGGGGTGAGGAAAACGAACACCGAAATCTTGGTGGCCGGGTAGCGCGTCAGCAGCCACATCCAGGCCAGGTAGCTGGCAAACGCGCCCACCAGCGCCTGCACCAGCAGCGAGGTGGCGGCAAAGGCGCTGAAATCCAGGCTCCAGCGCTCCCCCAGCGCCCATGACAGCAGCGGCAGCACCGCCGTGCTGATGCCCACCTGGAACAGCAACTGCTTGGCCGGTGCCACGCGGCCCAGCGGGGTGGCGCGGATGGTCAGTGTGGTCAGCGCCCACAGCAGCCCGGCCAGCAGGCCCAGCAGGTCGCCCA
>CAZRFF010000245.1:0-3152 GCA_964599265.1 uncultured Simplicispira sp.
GGGCCGCGCGGCGCCCGTGCCTGGGCCTGCTGCACACGGGCCGATGGCAAGGACGGCACACCGCCCCGCGCCTCTTGCAGCCACTGCCAAAGCTTCAAGGTGCTGGAAAACTCGCTCTTGTCGTCGTCAAACTTGGCGTGCTGCTGGTCGGCCTGCTGCTGCGCATCCATGGGCCGATCGCGCACATCCTGCAGGCTCAGGGCACTGGCGATCACCAGCACCTCGCCCAAGGCGCCGCGCGTGCGGGCCTCCAAAATCATGCGGCCCACACGCGGGTCCAGCGGCAGCTTGGAAAGCTCGCGCCCCATGGGGGTGAGCCCGTTTTTGTCATCCACCGCGCCCAGTTCGCCCAACAGTTGGTAGCCATCGGCAATCGCACGGCCAGAAGGCGCGTCGATGAAAGGAAAATCCTCCACCGCCCCCAGGTGCAGCGCCTTCATGCGCAAAATCACACCCGCCAGCGATGAACGCAAAATTTCAGGGTCGGTAAAACGCGGCCGGCCCGTAAAGTCTTTTTCGTCGTACAGCCGAATGCAAATGCCATGGGCCACGCGCCCGCAGCGCCCGGCACGTTGGTTGGCCGCTGCCTGGCTGATGGGCTCTATGAGCAACTGCTCCACCTTGCTACGCAAACTGTAGCGCTTGACGCGTGCCGTACCTGCGTCTACAACGTATCTAATACCAGGAACCGTGAGCGATGTTTCGGCCACATTGGTCGCCAGCACAATGCGCCGCCCCGTGTGGCCGTCAAAAATGCGGTCTTGCTCGGCCTGCGACAGGCGGGCGAACAAAGGCAGCACCTCGGCATGGCGCGTGAGCGGCTGGTGCGCCAGGTGCTTGCGCAGGTGGTCGGCGGCCTCGCGGATTTCGCGCTCGCCAGGCAAGAAGACCAGGATGTCGCCGCCACCACCATCATGCCCCCACGCTCCGCGCTGCGCGTCGTCGCTGCCCCCCGAGGAGGCCGCGTCCGGCTTGGGGCGGCCCGGCGCCGGACGGCCCTGCCAGAGCTCATCCACCGCATCGGCAATGGCCTCGTTCAGCCCGTATTCGCGACTCTCCTCAAAAGGCTTCCAGCGCTGCTCCACCGGAAAGGTGCGGCCCGACACCATGATGACTGGCGCAGGCCCCCGTGCCGATGCAAAGTGCCTGGCAAAGCGGTCCGCATCGATGGTGGCCGAGGTGACCACCACCTTCAAATCGGGCCTGCGCGGCAGGATCTGGCGGATGTAGCCCAGCAAGAAATCAATGTTCAGGCTGCGCTCGTGCGCCTCGTCGATGATGAGGGTGTCGTACTGCTGCAAGAGCGGGTCGGTTTGCGTCTCGGCCAGCAAAATGCCATCGGTCATCAGCTTGACGGACGCATCGCGCGAGAGCCTGTCCTGAAAGCGCACCTTGTAGCCCACCACCTCGCCCAGCGGGGTTTGCAGTTCTTCGGCAATGCGCTTGGCCACGCTGCTGGCGGCAATGCGGCGCGGCTGGGTGTGGCCGATGAGGTGGCCGCGCACCTTGCCGTCCGCTCCCGGCGCGGCATTGCACTTGCCACGCCCCAAGGCCAGCGCGATTTTGGGCAGTTGCGTGGTCTTGCCCGAACCGGTTTCGCCGCACACGATGATGACCTGGTGCTGGCGCATGGCCTGCATGATTTCCTCGCGGCGGCTGGAAACGGGAAGGCTCTCGGGGAAATGGATCTGCAAAGGCATAGGGGCCGGAATTATCCCAGCCTTGCGGCCGTCTAAAAAATACCCCAAAAGACCAGCCCCGGTGTAGCATGTAACCATCCGACTGTTCTGAGACACACGCCATGCCCCACGAACGCCGCCATTACATCCGCGTCACCTTTGACGCCCCTGCCGAATTGACCACCGGCGAGGGTGCCTACAGCGTGCACATACTGGACTTGTCCCTCAAAGGGGCGCTGGTCATTCTCTCGCCCGGGGTGTTTTTAACGCCGGGCACCATTTGCCAGCTCACCGTGCCGCTCACGGGCACGCGGGACCATATCGCCATGTCCACCACCGTGGCCCATGTGGAGGGCCGCTGCGCTGGCCTGCTGTGCCGCAGCATCGACCTGGACAGCGTCACCCACCTGCGGCGGCTCATCGAACTGCAATTGGGCGCCGCCCACCTGCTCGACCGCGACCTGGCCGAACTGGTCGCAACAGACGATCCGCAGGCCGGGTAAAGGCGCCTTACACCTGGGCGCTGGCGCTTTCCTGCTCTTGCAGCAAACGCCACATCACCTTGCCGCTGCCGCTTTTGGGCAAGGCCTGCACGAACTGCACGCTGCGCGGCACCTTGTACACCGCCATGTTGTCACGGCACCAGGCAATGATGTCTTGCTCCGTGGTGTGCTCATGCCCTGGCCGCAGCACCACCACGGCCTTGGCGCTTTCCCCCCGGTAATCGTCGCGCGTGGCAATGATGCAGGCCTCCTGGATGGCCGGGTGCCGGAACATCAGCGACTCCACTTCGGCCGGCCAGACCTTGAAGCCCGAGGCGTTGATCATGCGTTTGAGCCGGTCGGTGATAAAGAAGTACCCATCTTCATCCACCCGACCCAAATCGCCTGTGCGGAAGAACCGCTTGCCGTCCAGCTCCACAAACACCGCCTCCGTGGCCTTGGGCTGCTGCCAGTAGCCATCAAACACCTGGGGGCCGCAGACGATGATCTCGCCCTGCTCCCCCACCGCCACCGCCTGCAAGGTATCAGGATCCACCACCCGCGCATCGGTGCTCATGAACGGAATGCCCAGGCATTGCTGCTTGGGGTTGTCTGGCGGGTTGGTGTGCGAAGGCGCCGCCGTTTCGGTCAAGCCATAGCCTTCGGCATAGTGCAACCCATACTGGTCTTGCAAGCGCTGGGCCACCGCCTGCGGCATGGCTGCGCCGCCACCGCCAATGAGCTTGAGGCTGGAGAGGTCGTACTGCGCAAAATGCGGACTGGCCAGCAGGTCAATGACCATGGTGGGGATGTTCGTCCACGAAGTGACTTTCCAGCGCGAAATCAAACGCCCCGCCAGATCACGGTCCCAGCGCGGCATCACCACCAGCGTCGCCCCTGCGTAAATACTGGCGTGCATCACGCTCACCATGCCCGTGATGTGGAACATGGGCACCACCGCCAGCGTCACGTTTTCTGACGACGCATTGCC
>CAZRFF010000246.1:0-3131 GCA_964599265.1 uncultured Simplicispira sp.
TGCGCTGCGTGACGTGGCGGCTGGTGCCGGGGCGGCGGCGGTCCAGGTCGTGCTGTATGTCGGCTTCGGACAGCTGCATGCCCGGTGGGCAACCGTCAATCACGCAGCCAATGGCCGGGCCGTGGGATTCACCAAAATTGGTGACGCAAAAAAGGGTGCCTAGGGTGTTGCCGCTCATGGCGGGCGATTATCCCAGACGGCCAGGCTCAGGAGTCGGACTTTTCTTCGGGCCAGTCGCGGATATAGGCTTTGAGCATTTTGTTCTCAAAATTCTGGCTGTCCACCACGGCCTTGGCCACGTCGTAAAAGCTGATGACGCCCATGAGCATGCGCTTGTCCATGACGGGCATGTAGCGCGCATGGCGGTCGAGCATCATGCGGCGCACCTCGTCCATGTCGGTTTCCATGGTGCAGGTGAGTGGGTGGTCGTCCATGGCCGTGCGCACGAGCATGGTGCCAAAACCCCCATTGTTTTTGACGGTGGCCTGGATCACCTCGCGGAATGTGAGCATGCCCACCAAGTCGCCCAGTTCCATGACGACGAGGGAGCCTATGTCCTTCCCGGCCATGGTTTCGGCGGCGCGCGCCAGGGGTTCATCGGGGTGGACGGTAAAGAGCGTGCCGCCCTTGACGCGGAGGATGTCGCTGACTTTCATGGTGTGGCTCCGGAGCGCCCGTGGACGCTGTCAAAATGTGCAGCAAATATAGCCCACAATGCCGGTGCATTTGCCAAATCTGCACCATTTTGGAGACAAAGACATGCCTGGTTACGCCGACCCCGGCTTTGACACCCTGGCCCTGCACGCAGGCAGCCAGCCCGACCCCGCCACCGGCGCGCGCGCCACACCCATCCACCTGACGACATCGTTCGTGTTCGAGTCCAGCGAACATGCCGCATCGCTGTTCAACATGGAGCGCGGCGGGCATGTGTACAGCCGCATCAGCAATCCCACCACGGCCGTGCTGGAGCAGCGCATGGCCGCGCTGGAGGGCGGCGCGGGTGCAATCGCCACGGCCAGCGGCCAGGCGGCGCTGCACCTGGCCATTGCCACGCTGATGGGTGCGGGCAGCCACATCGTGGCCAGCACCGCGCTGTATGGCGGCTCGCAAAACCTGCTGCACTACACCCTGCGCCGCTTTGGCATTGAGACCACGTTCGTAAAGCCCGGCGACATCGACGGCTGGCGGGCGGCCATTCGCCCCAACACCAAATTGCTCTTTGGTGAAACCGTGGGCAACCCAGGGCTGGATGTGCTGGACATTCCCACCGTGGGCGCCATCGCGCACGGGCATGGAATCCCCCTGCTGGTGGATTCCACCTTGACCACGCCCTGGCTGATGAAGCCTTTTGAGCATGGGGCCGATCTGATCTACCACTCGGCCACCAAGTTCTTGAGCGGCCATGGCACGGTGATTGGCGGGGTGTTGGTCGATGGCGGTACTTTTGACTGGGAAGGTTCTGGGCGTTTTGCCGAAATGACGCAGCCGTATGACGGCTTTCACGGCATGGTGTTCAGCGAAGAATCCACCGTGGGCGCCTTTTTGCTGCGCGCCCGGCGCGAGGGCCTGCGCGATTTTGGCGCCTGCATGAGCCCGCACACAGCCTGGCTCATCTTGCAGGGCATAGAAACCCTGCCCCTGCGCATGCAGCAGCACATGCGCAATACCGAAAAAGTGGTGGAATTTCTGGCCAGCCAGCCTTTCGTGGCGCGCGTGGGCCACCCCATGCTGCCATCGCACCCCAGCCATGCACTGGCGCAAAAACTGCTGCCGCGCGGCGCGGGTTCGGTGTTCAGTTTTGACCTCAAAGGCTCCCGCGCGCAGGGCAAGAAATTCATCGAAACCCTGAAAATCTTCAGCCACCTGGCCAACGTGGGCGATTGCCGCAGCCTGGTCATCCACCCGGCCAGCACCACGCATTTCCGCCTGTCGGACGACGCCCTGGCAGGCGCTGGCATTACCCAGGGCACCATCCGCCTGTCCATCGGGCTGGAAGACCCGGACGATCTCATTGATGACTTGAAGCGCGCCCTCAAGGCCGCAGAAAAGGCGGGGGCTTGACCATGGAATTGCTCGTCAATGGCCACAAAACCTATTGCTACACCGGCGGCAAACCCTTTGACCCGGCCCAACCCACGGTGGTGCTGGTCCACGGTGTGCTGTGCGACCACAGCGTATGGGCCATGCAAAGCCGCTACCTGGCCCACCATGGCTGGAACGTGTTGGCGGTCGATCTGCCCGGCCACTGCAAAAGCGCAGGCCCGGCGCCCGCGTCGGTGGAGGAAGGTGCGGCCTTCATCGCTGCCCTGCTGGATGCCGTGGGTGCCCCCCGCGCCGCGCTGGTGGGGCACAGCTGGGGTTCGCTCATTGCCATGGAGGCCGCCGCCCAGCTGCAAGACCGCATCAGCCACCTGGTGCTGGTGGGCACGGCATTCCCCATGAAGGTGTCGCCCGCATTGATCGAGGCATCGCAAAGCGCGCCCGAGCAAGCGCTGCGCATGGTCAACGTGTTTTCGCGCAGCACCCTGTGCGCGCCCCCTACGGCCCTGGGCCCCGGCACCTGGGTGTTCGGCGCCAGCATGGCGCTGGGCCGCCGCGTGCTGCGCAGCAACCCGGCAGAGAACGTTTTCCACCGCGGTTTTGTGGCCTGCGACAGCTACACGGGCGGCGAGGCGGCCATGGCACGCATCACCTGCCCCGTGCTGTTTGCCCTGGGCACGCAAGACCAGATGACCCCGCCCAAGGCAGCGCAAGGCTTGGTTGCCG
Organism: uncultured Simplicispira sp.; assembly: GCA_964599265.1. Taxonomy (GTDB): domain Bacteria; phylum Pseudomonadota; class Gammaproteobacteria; order Burkholderiales; family Burkholderiaceae_C; genus Simplicispira. The sequence goes on from CAZRFF010000246.1 coordinate 2,767, forward strand.
CAGCACGCGCCGCGGGCAAATCCGTGCAGGTAGCCCATCTGCCCGTGGGGCACAACCAGATGACGGAAGCGCCGGAGGAAACGCTGCTTGCAGTGCGCGCATTCCTGGGGCGGGGGTAGTCTTTGCTTTACAGCGCTACGTCGTCGATCTGCTCGTGATCAAGGTACTGCTCGGCGTAGCGCTGGTACACCTTGCTTTGCACGAACACATCGAACAAATCGGGGTCGATGTGGCCGTTGTGGGCCATTTTTTGCATGATGGCCAGGGCTTGGGATAGCTTCATGCCGCGTTTGTAGGGGCGGTCGGCGGCGGTCAAGGCTTCAAACACGTCGGCAACACCCACCATGCGGGCCTGCCAGGACATC
>CAZRFF010000247.1:0-3126 GCA_964599265.1 uncultured Simplicispira sp.
TTACCTCTGGCGCAGCAGCGCCAAGATCGGCGCGGGCAAGTTCAGGCCGCTACGACCGTTGCAACCGGCTTAGCGTGCTTTATTTTCCGTTTTCTGAGGCGACCCCAAGAAAGCTGGCAGGATGCCGCCAATAACATCGAGGGCGAGGGAATCTTGAAGCACGCTACGACAACCATTTTTGCAATCCTGTGCGCAGCCAGCGTTGCTAGCCCCAGACAAACAACCAACTAATGGAGCATCTATGACGAACACGAAACTGAACCTGATCTGCGCTGCTGGTACCCAACGCCACCACTAAGAAGGCCATTGCCGAGCTGGAAACAGGCAAGGGCAAGAAGTTCGCCAGCGTGGATGACCTGATGGCTGATTTGCATGCAGACGATTGACCGATCTTCCGCGTTCAAACGCGAGTTACTTGTCGCACTCCACTTTGATGGTATTGAGTATCTGTTCGATCTTGTCTTTGGATGACTCGTCGAAGTAGGTACCAATGAAACTCAGTGCGTGCTTGCCTTTTCTGCAGGAATAATATTTCTGGTAGACCTTGATGTTTCTGATTTCCATGACCGCATCGTAATAGCCGAAATTTTGGCCTGAGATTTGCGCCTGATTGCAGTTGTCTCCGAACTTGATATTTGTCTGGGAGTTTTCAAGCAATCCTTTAGTGTGATACAGGTAGTCGCATCCGTTATTGATGCCTGGGTACAAGGCAATGTTCTCGGCATTTGCAATCAGGTTGGGTATGCGCTTTCCAGGGGTTCCTGGCGCAAATTCAAAGAAGCCAAACAATGGAATGTTGTTTTCCAATGACGCCTCGATGGCTGCCTTGAGGTTCTTGTCTTTGCCGGAAACCATGTTGCTCCCGAATTTCTGCAGAGATACCATTTCTTCCACGTTTTGCGAATACCAGCCCTCGGGCTTTTCGACGCTCAGCTTGAACAGTTCGTTTTGATATTTTTTGCCATCGCTTGATTTTGTGATTGCGGGCATTGACTGGGCTTCTGGCGCTGGGGCAGGGGCAGGGGAGGTTTTTTCTTTGGCGCCGCATCCGGCGGCTACAGCAAGCAGAGAAATCAGCAGAATTTTTTTGTGCATGTCTTGATGTTTGAAAGAGGGTTGAAAATTGCTTGCAGAAAGCGACTGGCAGTTTAGGGGCGTGCATGCACTGTTTCCTGCACACCGGCATGTAAAAGTTTGTGTTTGCCTGCCGCCAGTGTGACGAATACCCGGTACACAAAAAGAAACGGGCGCTGCAGCTTCGTGCCGCAGCGCCCGTTTCAGCCGGTAAAGGCCGCAGCCGTGCAGATCAGTCCTTCTTCTGCACCATCTTGATCACGCTCGAAAAGTCCTCTCCGCCATGCCCGGCCAGGCTGTGCGCGGCGTAGAGGGCCCGGGCCATGCCGCCCAGGGGGGTGCTGGCTTTCATGGCCATGGCGTTTTCCTGGGCCAGGCCCAGGTCCTTGAGCATCAGGTCGGTGCCAAAACCACCGGCGTAGCCTTTGCTGGCGGGGGCGGCTTCGTGCACGCCGGGGTAGGGGTTGTATTTTTCCAGGGCCCAATTGCCGCCCGAGCTGCGGCGCATGATTTCGGCCAGCACCTTGGGGTCCAGTCCGTTGGCCACGCCCAGGGCCATGGCCTCACTGGTGCCGATCATCAAAATACCCAGCAGCATGTTGTTGCAGATTTTGGCCGTCTGGCCTGCGCCCACGCTGCCCGCGTGGAAGATGTTGGCGCCCATTTTTTCCAGCAGGGGGCGGGCGCGTTCCAGTTGCTCCGTGCTGCCGCCCACCATGAAGGTCAGGGTGCCGGCAATGGCGCCGCCGGTGCCGCCGGAGACGGGGGCGTCGATGAAGTCTATGCCCATGCCTTCTGCGGCTTTGGCCACTTTCTGGCTGGTGGCAGCGGCGATGGTCGAACTGTCGATCACCAGGGTGCCTTTGGCGATGCTGGCGAGCAGGCCGCCGGTGCTGCCATTACCCAGGAACAAGCCCTCCACATGCTGGCTGGCTGGCAGCATGGTGATGACGGCCTCGGCACCTTGCACGGCGTCTTGCGCGCTGGCGGCAATGGCCACGCCTTCGGCTTTGAGCTTGGTGCAGGCGTCCTGGCTCAAATCGAAAGCTTTGACGCTGTGGCCGGCCTTGTGCAGGTTGATGGCCATGGGGCCGCCCATGTGGCCCAGGCCGATGAAGGCGATTTGCATGTCTGTCTCCTAGGGTTGAAGGTGAGAATTAGCGGATAGCGTCGGGGGCATCGCCGTCGAGCATGCGCCGGCCGATGATGACGCGCATGATTTCGTTGGTGCCTTCCAGGATTTGGTGCACGCGGGCGTCGCGCAGCAGGCGTTCCAGCGGGTATTCGCGGATGTAGCCGTAGCCGCCGTGCAGTTGCAGTGCCTCGTTGCAGACGTTGAAGCCCGCATCGGTGGCAAAGCGCTTGGCCATGGCGCAGTAGGTGCTGGCGTCTGGCGCACCGGCGTCGAGCTTGCTGGCGGCCAGGCGCACCATTTGGCGGGCAGCGACCAGTTCGGTGGCCATGTCGGCCAGCTTGAATTGCAGGGCCTGGAAGCTCGCCAGTGGCTTGCCGAATTGCTTGCGCTCTTGCATGTAGCGCTGGGCATGGCCCAGGGCGCCTTGCGCGGCGCCGACGGAGCAGGTGGCAATGTTGATGCGGCCCCCGTCCAGGCCCTTCATGGCGATCTTGAAGCCTTCGCCCTCGCGGCCCAGCAGATGGTTGGCGGGGATGCGGACATTGTCGAAGTTGATTTGGCGCGTGGGCTGGCTGTTCCAGCCCATTTTTTCTTCTTTTTTGCCGTAGTGGATGCCCGGCAAGCTGGCGGGCACGGCAAAGGCGCTGATGCCGGCGGCGCCTGCATCGCCCGTGCGCGCCATGAGCACCAGCACATCGGTGCTGCCAGCGCCGCTGATGAACGCTTTGCTGCCGTTGATGGCGTATTCGTTGCCTTGCAGTTCGGCACGGGTTTTGATGGAAGCGGCGTCCGAGCCGCTTCCAGGTTCGGTCAGGCAGTAGCTGGCGAGTTTTTGGCCGCTGGTGAGCAAAGGGCCCCAGGTGTTGCGCACTTCATCGGTCGCCCAGGTGCCCAGCATCCAGGTGGCCATGTTGTGG
>CAZRFF010000248.1:0-3113 GCA_964599265.1 uncultured Simplicispira sp.
CTTGAGGTGGGGGTCGGGTGTACAGGGCGGTGGGGAATAAATCAGTGTTTCCTTAGAGCGCTTGCTTTCGCAATGGCTCAAAGTAGTCACCAGCCGAGAGCCTATCGAGCTGTTGTTGAATATTGACCTTGAATAGCTGCTAAAACAAAAAACCTCCCCACCCCAGCCGCCAGGTTGGGGTTCGTGATGGCTTCGTCTTTGGTGAATCGTTGGCGGCGGGCTAGGCGATCCACGGGGTTTCTCCTTTATGGACGTGACGGAGCGCAGTGGGGAAAGGCCAATCCGCCGGACGCTTGTGCGCCAACGCAAGCATGGCCTCAAGCATCTGGGGAGTGAACCGCAGTATCCGCAGTGATCAGTCCGGGTCTGCTCCAAAAGGGCGGGTGCTGGCTATCATGGTGGGTTTTCCCAACGCGCCAGCCTGCCGTGACCACCCCCGATCTGTCCCCTGAAACGCCCAGCGACCCCTACCTCGCCAGCGTGCTGCGCAGCGAGCGCATCAGCATCCGGGGGGCGCGCACGCACAACCTCAAGAACATCGACCTGGACATTCCGCGCAACCGGCTTGTGGTCATTACCGGGCTGTCGGGCTCGGGCAAATCCAGCCTGGCGTTCGACACCTTGTACGCCGAGGGCCAGCGCCGCTATGTGGAGAGCCTTTCGACCTATGCGCGGCAATTTTTGGGGCGGTTGGACAAGCCCGATGTGGATTTGATCGAAGGCCTGTCGCCCGCGATCAGCATCGAGCAAAAGGCCACCAGCCACAACCCGCGCTCCACCGTCGGCACGGTGACCGAAATCCACGACTACCTGCGCCTCTTGTGGGCGCGTGCGGGCACGCCCTGGTGCCCCGACCACGCCTTGCCCCTGGCTGCGCAAACCGTGGGCCAGATGGTGGACACCATGCAGGCCCTGCCCGAGGGCACCCGGCTGATGCTGCTGGCGCCGGTGGCGCGGCAGAAAAAAGGCGAATTCACCGAACTCTTTGCCCAGATGCAGGCCCTGGGCTATGTGCGTTTTCGGGTCGATGGCCAGGTGTATGAGCATGAAAAACTGCCCGTCCTCAAGAAAACCGAAAAACACGACATCGACGTGGTCATCGACCGCGTGAAGGTGCGCCCCGACCTGCAGCAGCGCCTGGCCGAGAGCGTCGAAGCCGTGTTGCGCGTGGGTGGCAGTGAAGGGGCGGGCCGCGTGCTGGCGCTGGAGATGGATACGGGACGCGAGCATTTGTTCTCCAGCAAATTCGCCTGCCCGCAGTGCAATTACGCCCTGCCGGAGCTGGAGCCGCGCCTGTTTTCGTTCAATTCCCCCACGGGCGCCTGCCCGGCCTGCGACGGCCTGGGCCAGCAGGATGTGTTCGATGCGGCGCGTGTGGTGGCTTTCCCCGGCTTGAGCCTGGCCAGCGGCGCCATCAAAGGGTGGGATAGGCGCAACGGGTATTACTTCTCGCTCTTGCAAAGCCTGGCATCGCATTACGGCTTTGATATTGAGGCGCCCTTTGAGCAACTGCCCGAGCGCGTGCGGCAGGCGGTGCTGCACGGCTCGGGGATCGAAGAAATCGCTTTCACCTACATGCTGGAGAGCGGCGCGCGCAAGGGCGAGGCGGTGGTGCGCGCGCACCCGTTCGAGGGCATCCTGCCCAATATGGAGCGGCGCTACCGTGAGACCGATTCCAGCGTGGTGCGCGAAGACCTGGCGCGCTACCGCAGCACGCAATCCTGCCCCGAATGCCAGGGCGCCCGCTTGCGCCGCGAGGCCCGCCACGTGCGCGTGGGCGAGGGTGACGCCGCCCGCTGCATCCACGACGTGGGCGGCATGACGCTGCTGCACGCCCAGGCCTGGTTTGCCGGGTTGCAACTGGCGGGCGCCAAGGCCGAGATCGCCGGCAAGGTGGTGCGCGAAATCGCGGCCCGCCTGGCGTTCTTGAACGACGTGGGCCTGGGCTACCTCAGCCTTTCGCGCAGCGCCGAAACGCTCTCGGGCGGCGAGGCGCAGCGCATCCGCCTGGCCAGCCAGATCGGCTCGGGCCTCACGGGGGTGATGTACGTGCTGGACGAACCCAGCATCGGCCTGCACCAGCGTGACAACGACCGCCTCATCGCCACCCTCACGCGCCTGCGCGACCTGGGCAATAGCGTCATCGTGGTCGAACACGACGAAGACATGATCCGCGCCGCCGACCATTGCGTGGACATGGGTCCGGGCGCCGGGGTGCACGGCGGGCGGGTGATGGCGCAAGGCCCTTGGCAAGACCTGTGCGCTGCGCCCGAATCCCTCACGGGCCAGTACCTGGCGGGTGCGCGCAGCATCCCTGTGCCCACGCAGCGCCAGCCTTGGCGCAGCCTGGAGCAGGGCGTGGGCGGTGCCCAGGGTACGGCGTTGGCGCCAGTGCGTTTTCCGCAGGCGCGCCAACGCGGCGCCACCGTGCCCGCCAAGCCCCAGTCTGGGGCGCTGCAAGCCCTGCGCGTGGTGGATGCGCGGGGCAACAACCTCCAGGGGGTGAGCGTGGAATTCCCCGTGGGGCTGTTCACCTGTGTGACCGGCGTGTCGGGCTCGGGCAAATCCACCCTGGTCAACGACACCCTGCACAAGGCTGCCGCCCGCGCCATCCACCGTGCGCACGACGAAGCGGCGGCGCATGGCGCCATCGAGGGGCTGGAGCATTTCGACAAGGTCATCAACGTCGATCAAAGCCCCATAGGCCGCACGCCGCGCAGCAATCCGGCCACCTACACGGGGCTGTTCACCCCCATCCGTGAACTCATGGCCGAAACCAATACGGCCAAAGAGCGGGGCTATGGGCCGGGGCGGTTTTCCTTCAACGTGGCGGGGGGGCGTTGCGAGGCCTGCCAGGGCGACGGTGTGGTGAAGGTGGAAATGCACTTTCTGCCCGACGTTTACGTGCCCTGCGACATCTGCCACGGCCAGCGCTACAACCGCGAGACGCTGCAGGTGCAGTGGAAGGGCCGCAACATCGCGCAGATTCTGGAGTTGACGGTCGAAGACGCCCATGCCTTCTTCAAGGATGTGCCGACCATTGCACGCAAGCTGCAAACGCTGCTCGACGTGGGGCTGTCCTACATCCGCCTGGGCCAGAGCGCCACCACGCT
>CAZRFF010000249.1:0-3105 GCA_964599265.1 uncultured Simplicispira sp.
GTGCTTGTACTCGCCCTTGTTGAAGTCGCTGGCCGAGCCGTAGTACTCCTTGTACAGCTCGCCATCGACTTCCACCGTTTTGCCGGGTGATTCTTCGTGGCCTGCGAAGAGCGAGCCGATCATCACCATGGTGGCGCCAAAGCGGATGCTTTTGGCGATGTCGCCGTGGCTGCGGATGCCGCCGTCGGCAATGATGGGCTTGGTGGCCACGCGGGCGCACCACTTCATGGCCGAGAGCTGCCAGCCACCCGTGCCAAACCCTGTCTTGAGTTTGGTGATGCAGACCTTGCCCGGGCCCACGCCCACTTTGGTGGCGTCCGCGCCCCAGTTTTCCAGGTCGATCACGGCCTCGGGGGTGGCGACGTTGCCGGCGATCACGAAGGAAGCGGGCAGGTGCTCCTTGAGGTAGGCGATCATGGACTTGACGCTGTCGGCATGGCCATGGGCGATGTCGATGGTGATGTATTCGGGGGGCAGGCCTTCGGCTTTGAGCCTGTCCACCGTGGCGTAGTCGTGCGGCTTGATGCCCAGCGAGATCGAGGCGTAGCAGCCTTTGGCGTGCATGTCGCGCACAAACTGCACGTTGTCCAGGTCAAAACGGTGCATGACGTAGAAGTAGCCGTTTTGCGCCAGCCAGGTGCAAATATTTTCGTCCACCACGGTTTTCATGTTGGATGGCACCACGGGCAGGCGGAAGCTGCGCGGGCCCAGCTGCACGCTGGCGTCGCATTCGGAGCGGCTTTGCACGCGGCACTTGCGCGGCAGCAGCAGGATGTTGTCGTAGTCGAAAATTTCCATTGGATTCCAAGCTCCTGTATAGGGTCGCGGCAGAGGGATTTCTGGCGCGATGGGCGCTTGGCTTGAAACCGGTTGTGTGGGCCGGGGCGTAAAAGCCTGGGCCAAACCCTGCGTGTGCGCAGGCACAAAAAACCGGACTCCAAGAAACTTGGGCCCGGTGCCCGATTGTACTTGCCTGGATGGCGGGCGGTATATCGCAAACGGTATCGGGGGTATGGTGCGCCAAAGGGCAGGGCGGGCTTTTTACAATCGGCGCATGACCTTTCATGCACCGCCAGCGCCTGCGAGCGCATCTTTGCTCGATCACCTCAACCCCGAACAGCTTGCCGCCATCACCTTGCCCGAGGGGCATGCGCTCATCCTGGCGGGTGCTGGTTCGGGCAAGACGCGCGTGCTCACCACGCGCATTGCCTGGTTGCTGCAAAACGGCCTGGCCTCGCCGGGTAGCATTCTGGCAGTCACTTTTACCAACAAGGCCGCCCGCGAAATGGTGGCCCGCCTGACGGCCATGCTGCCGGTGAATGTGCGCGGCATGTGGATAGGCACCTTTCACGGTCTGTGCAACCGTTTGCTGCGCGCGCACCACAAGGCGGCGGGCTTGCCGCAGACGTTCCAGATCCTCGATACGCAAGACCAGCTCTCGGCCATCAAGCGCCTGTGCAAGCAGTTCAATGTGGACGAGGAGCGTTTTGCGCCCAAGCAGTTGGCTTACTTCATCGCCAACTGCAAGGAAGAAGGCCTGCGCCCGCACGACGTGCCCACCAGCGACAACGACAGCCGCAAAAAGGTGGAGCTTTATGCGCTCTACGAGGCGCAGTGCCAGCGCGAAGGCGTGGTGGATTTTGGCGAACTCATGCTGCGTTCCTACGAGCTGCTGCGTGACCATGAACCCATCCGCGTGCATTACCAGCGGCGCTTTCGCTACATTCTGGTGGACGAATTCCAGGACACCAACCGCCTGCAATACCGCTGGCTCAAGCTACTGGCGGGTGACGAAGTGGAGGGCCGTTTGCAAACCCACGGCAGCGTGATGGCAGTGGGGGACGATGACCAGAGCATTTACGCCTTTCGCGGCGCGCGCGTGGGCAATATGCAGGATTTTTTGCACGAGTTTGGCGTGCGCCACACCATCAAGCTGGAAGAAAACTACCGCAGCCACAGCAACATTCTGGACTGTGCCAACCAGCTCATCAGCCACAACCGGGGGCGCCTGGGAAAAAACCTGCGCACCACCCAAGGGCCGGGCGAGCCGGTGCGGGTGTTCGAGGCCGCGAGCGACCTGGAAGAAGCGCGCTGGATGGTGGATGAAATCGGCCAGCTTACGGCGCAAGACGGTTTGCCGCGCCGCGAAATTGCCATCCTCTACCGCAGCAATGCACAAAGCCGCGTGATTGAAACCGCGCTGTTCAATGCGGCCGTGCCCTACCGGGTGTATGGCGGCCTGCGGTTTTTTGAACGGGCGGAAATCAAGCACGCATTGGCCTATTTGCGCTTGTTGGAGAACCCGCAGGACGACACCAGTTTTCTGCGCGTGGTCAATTTTCCGCCGCGCGGCATTGGTGCGCGCAGCATCGAGGTGCTGCAGGATGCCGCCCGCGCTGCGGGGAGTTCGCTGCATGCCGCAGTGGGCAGCGTGCCCGGCAAGGCGGGGGCCAATCTGACGGCATTTGTGGCACTGGTGGACGATTTGCGCACGCAAACACAGGCTTTGAACCTGCCTGGCATCATTGGGCGCATGCTCGATGCCAGCGGCCTGGTGGAGCACTACCGCACCGAAAAAGAAGGCCAGGATCGCATCGAGAACCTGGAAGAACTGATCAACGCTGCTGAGAGCTTCGTGACGCTGGAAGGCTTTGGCCGCGATGCCAAGGCGCAGTCTGTGGGGGCTGGCGTGCTCACCCAAAGCCCGGCCAGCCAGGGGCTGGATATGGATGCGCCGCAGCCTGATGGCTTGGTGCCGACGGTGGACGATGCCACGGGCGAAACCCTCTCGCCCCTGGCGGCCTTTTTGACCCATGCGGCGCTGGAGGCGGGTGACAACCAGGCCGACGCAGGGCAGGATGCCGTGCAGCTCATGACCGTGCACGCCAGCAAGGGGCTGGAGTTTGACGCCGTTTTCATTGGCGGGCTGGAGGAAGAGCTTTTCCCTCACGCCAATGCCTTGTTGGACAAGAGCGGTATGGAAGAAGAACGCCGCCTGATGTACGTGGCCATTACTCGCGCACGCAAGCGCCTGTACCTGAGCCACGCACAAACCCGTCTGCTGCACGGGCAGACGCGCTACAACGTCAGCAGCCGTTTTCTGGA
>CAZRFF010000250.1:0-3103 GCA_964599265.1 uncultured Simplicispira sp.
TCATAAATCCGGTACAGCAGGCGGCTCAAAGTGCTTTTGCCCGCGCCCGACGGCCCCACCACCGCCACCGTTTTTCCTGCCGGAATGTCAAAACCCACGCCTTGCAAAATGGGGCGGTCGGCTTCGTAGGCAAAGTGCACATCCTCGAAGCGCACCGTGGGCTGCTCCAGGCCCGCGAGCGGCTGCGCGCCGGGCGCGTCGGCCACCTCGCACTCCTTGTCGAGAAGGGTGAACATCTTGTCCAGGTCGGTCAGGCTCTGCTTGATCTGGCGGTAGATCACGCCGAGGAAGTTGAGCGGAATGTAGAGCTGGATCATGAAGGCGTTGACCATGACCAGGTCGCCCAGCGTCATGCGCCCCTCGGCCACGCCCTGCGTGGCGCGCCAGAGCATGGCCACCAGGCCGATGGCGATGATGAGCTGCTGCCCGGTGTTGAGCAGGGACAGCGTGGTCTGGCTCTTGAGGCGCGCGGCAAACAGGCGCCGCAGGCTCTCGTCGTAGCGCCGCGCCTCGAACTGCTCGTTGTTGAAATACTTGACCGTCTCGTAGTTGAGCAGCGAATCGACAGCCTTGGTGTTCACATCCGAGTCGAACTCGATGACCCGGCGGCGGAACTGGGTGCGCCATTCGGTCGCGGTGACAGTGAAGGCGATGTACACGACGAGCGCCGCGGCGGTGATACCGGCGAACCAGGCGTCGAACTTCACCGCCAGGATGCCCAGCACCAGCACCACCTCGATCAGCGTGGGCAGGATGCTGTAGAGCGCATACGAAATCAGCGATTCGATGCCGCCCACGCCGCGCTCGATGTCGCGCGTCATGCCGCCGGTCTGGCGCTCCAGGTGAAAGCGCAAGCCCAGGGAATGCAGGTGCTCGAAGGTGGAGAGCGCGATGCCGCGCTCCACCCCGTGCGTGGCCTTGGCAAACACCAGCTCGCGCAGCTCGGCGAACAACGATGTGGACAGGCGCAGCGCCCCATACGCCAGCAGCAGGCCCACGGGCACCACCAGCAGCGCCGTGGCCGCGCCTGGCGGCACGCTCATCGCATCCACCAGTTGCTTGAGCAGCAGCGGTACGCCCACGTTGGCCAATTTGGCCCCCACCATGAAGGCAATGGCCGCCAGCACCCGGCCCTTGTACTGCCACAGGTAAGGCATGAGGCGGCCGAGCGTGGCCCAATCCGAATGCGTGCGCGCGGCGCCGGAGGCAGGGGCAGAAGAAGAATCGCTGTGGCGGCGCATGGGGATAATGCAGGGCTTGCAAACCAAACCGCCCATTGTGCCCATGTCCACTCCATCCAGCCGCCCCAGCACCCCATTACCCACCGACAAGGAACTGGTGCTCAAAGTCATCCCCATGCCCGCCGACACCAACGGCAATGGCGATATTTTTGGCGGCTGGGTCATGGCCCAGGTGGACTTGGCGGGCTCCGTGCTGCCCGCACGCATCGCCCAGGGCCGCATGGCGACGGTGGCGGTCAACGAATTCATCTTCAAGCACCCCGTCCGCGTGGGCGACATTTTGTCGTTCTACGCCGGCGTCACGCGCACGGGCCGCACCTCCATCACCGTGGAGGTAGAGGTATTTGCCGAGCGCTTTGCCCAGCAGGGCGACTACGTGAAAGTGACCGAAGCGCGCCTGACCTACGTGGCCATCGACAGCGAAGGCCGCCCGCGCCCGGTGCCGCGGGCCACCTCCTGAAGACTCCGCCCCTTCAATCTATGAATGAAGTAGCGCATATTCCTTAAGATACACATCCACAGGATTCGCCGTCCCTAAAACGTGTATCACTCCATCTCTACGGTTGACAATAAACGGTGCGTTGCCTGCAAGCATTGCACTCAGAGCACCCGTCTCCAAAAACTCTTTGGTCTGATAAAAAATACCCAGCCAAAAGATTCCTCTTGAATTTTCGCCAACTGTAGTGGATCACCAATTTCCTTCTGCAAATCATCCAAATAACGCTTTGCAATCATTCTTGCCTCTTCGTGCGCAATCATGGTTCATTCGTCCTCAATAGATGGAAGCTTTGATAGCCATCAAAGGTTGCCGGTTGACCTGTCTGTCCGCCTAAGAATCTCACTACACCGTTTTGATTTACTGCATTAAAAACGTGACCTGCTTCATTCGGGCCGCGCGATCCGGAAACAATACCCATCGATGCGGACGGAGCTAGTTCAGTGCGGTGTTGGGACTGGCGCTGTCTGGCCATTCGCATTTAGCAGCTCTTTGATACGCTCTCGAAATTTTTCATCAAAGACCACAATAAAATTGTGCGCATTATCACGCTTCCAATCCACTACAGCATCATGCAATATTTCGATATACACCTTCAAGTCGTTTCTTGGAAGATCGGGCAGGTCTTTGTGGATTAACATGACATCATGCTTATCGACCCAGTGAAAATCCCTCAGGCAATCGGAGAGCGCATTCCAATTCCCACCGAAGTATGCCGGAAAGCATAATGATTTCTTGATTTCGTTCAGCAATTGACCGGCATCTCTTATTCCGATTGGCAAAACCCCAATAAGCACTCCATTCTTTGGTATATTTTCTGGTGCATGGGAGAAAATAAACTCTACTTCATTAATCATTTTAATTTCCAGTCCTGATCTTTATAAATGACTGATAATGATCCGGTGTATAATACATTTCGCCGCCTCGCCCAACAACAATGCGCTGTGGACCAGGCCCCGTCACCCCAGGAGTGGGTACAACATATTCGTGGTAATAATCCATAGGCATCTTTGGAAGAAGTGGTACACCATGCCCACCAAGTGGCGACCGATTTTGAAAAACAGCCCCATCATTTCTGTGAGGATAAGAAATACCATTCTGAATTCGATCAATCGTTGGTTGAAGATCAACAGTTCCTTGCAGCGTTTGCCCTGATCTTCTTTCAACCACAACCACACCATCGACAAATCGGGTGGTTGTATTCGGATTGCTAGTTGTCGCATCTCCAACACCTACTCCCCCCCTCTGCGCAGCCCTCCCGCCCGCCAGCGGCCCGGTAAACGCATTCTCCCCCAACATCTCCCCACCCGCTGCCCCCAGGCGCGATGCTCCCCGCAGTACGGTGCCAGCCCCCAGCAGGCCTTGC
>CAZRFF010000251.1:0-3066 GCA_964599265.1 uncultured Simplicispira sp.
CGTCGTTCGACCACCGCGTGGTCGACGGCATGGACGCGGCGCGCTTCATCCAGGCCGTGCGCGCCCTGCTCGAAACCCCGGCCCTGCTGTTTGTGGAGTGACAAAACAATGACCAAAGAAATCACGACCCGGCTGCTGGTCATCGGCGGCGGCCCCGGCGGTTATGTGGCGGCCATTCGGGCTGGGCAACTGGGCATTCCCACGGCGCTGGTCGAAGGCGCCAGCCTGGGCGGCACGTGCCTGAACATCGGCTGCATCCCGTCCAAGGCGCTGATCCACGCGGCCGAGGCTTTCTCCGTCGCCCGCCAGCAAGCCAAAGGAACGCCCCTGGGCATCCGTGTGCAAGATCCGCACATCGACATCGGGCAAACCGTGCGCTGGAAGGACGGCATCGTGCAGCGCCTCTCGGGCGGTGTGGGCGGGCTGCTGCGCAAAGCGGGTGTCAAGGTGCTCAAGGGCTGGGCGCACATCGAAGACGGCAAAACCGTGCTGGTGCAAGAGGCGGGCGGCGAGGCCGTGCGTGTGCGCTGCGAACACCTGCTGCTGGCCACGGGTTCCGAACCTGTCGAGCTGCCCTCCATGCCCTTTAGCGGCGCGGCTGGCGGGGCCATCTGGTCGTCCACCCAGGCGCTTTCGCCCGACGTGCTGCCCAAACGCCTGGTGGTGGTGGGCGCAGGCTACATTGGCCTGGAGCTGGGCATGGCCTACCGCAAGCTGGGCGTGGAGGTGACGGTGGTCGAGGCCGCCCAGCGCGTGCTGCCCAGCTACGACGAGGAACTGACCCAGCCCGTGCTTGACGCCCTGCAAAAGAGCGGAGTGGTGCTGCACCTGGGTTGCAGCGTGCAGGGCTGGGATGCCAAGCATGGCGTGCATGTGCGCAATGCCCGGGCCGACGAGTTTGCCTTGCCTGCCGACCGCGTGCTGGTCGCCGTGGGCCGCAGGCCGCGCACTGCGGGCTTTGGCCTGGAAGGGCTGCAGCTCGATATGGCCGGGCGCCATGTGGCCATCGACGCGCATTGCCGCACCTCCATGCGCAATGTCTGGGCCATTGGCGACGTGACGGGCGAACCCATGCTCGCACACCGCGCCATGGCGCAGGGGGAATGCGTGGCCGAACAGATCGCAGGCCAAAACCGGCGCTTCGAGCCCATGGCCATCCCCGCCGTGTGCTTTACCGACCCCGAAGTGGTGGTGGTGGGCAAAACACCTGGCGAGGCGCGGGCCGCCGGGGTGGACTGCATTGAGGCCGCCTTCCCCTTTGCCGCCAATGGCCGCGCCATGACGCTGGAGTCCACCGGCGGCTTCGTGCGCGTGGTGGCGCGCAAGAGCGACCACCTCATTCTCGGCTGGCAGGCCGTGGGCAATGGCGTGGCCGAGCTGGCGGCGGCATTTGGCCAATCCATGGAAATGGCCGCACGCCTGGAAGATGTGGCCCACACCATCCACGCCCACCCCACCTTGGGCGAGGCGGTGCAAGAGGCCGCGCTCAAGGCGCTGGGGCATGCCTTGCACATTTGACGACAGCGTGGGTGCTGCATGCGGCCCCCACGCACGTTAAGCTTGGCGCCCATGCACATCTACCGCTCCGCGCTGCTGCGTTTTTCTGAAGACGGCCAGGCCCTCTACGACGCCGACGGCCTGCTCGCCATCGCCCCCGACGCCAAGGGCCGCCAGCGGGTGCTGGCCGCAGGCCCCTGGCAGGCATTGCACGTCCCATTCGCAGGCCAGAACGTCACGCATTGGCCCGGTCGCATCATTGCGCCGGGCTTTATTGACCTGCACGTGCATTACCCGCAGACGGATGTGATCGGCTCCCCCGCGCCGGGCTTGCTGCCCTGGCTGGAGCAATACACCTTTCCGGCAGAGGCGCGCTTTTGTGATCCGGCGCACGCGGCGGCTGTCGCAGAAGTGTTTCTGGACGAATTGCTGCGCAACGGCGTGACCACGGCGCTGGCCTTTGCCACCTCGCACCCGGCCTCGGCCGATGCCTTGTTTGGCGCTGCGCACAAGCGGCAGTTGCGCCTCATCACCGGCAAGGTGCTGCAAGACCGCCACAGTCCCGATGGCGTGCGCGACGACACCGAACAAAGCCTGATCGACACCGAGACGCTCCTGCAGCGCTGGCATGGCGTGGACCGCCTGGGCTATGCCATCACCCCGCGCTTTGCGCCCACCAGCAGCGATGCGCAAATGCGCGGCGCGGGCGAACTTGCCGCCCGCTACCCGGATGCGTGGATACAGTCCCACGTGGCCGAAAACCTGGATGAAGTGCGCTGGGTGCAAGCGCTCTACCCGGATGCGCGCAGTTATCTGGCGGTGTACGACAGCTTTGGCTTGATGCGTGAACGTGCCGTTTATGCCCACTGCATCCACTTTGACGCGGCCGACCGCGCCCTGATGCGCGAGCGGCGCACGGCCGCCGCCGTCAGCCCCACCAGCAATCTGTTTTTGGGCAGCGGTTTTTTTGACTACGCCAGCGCCCAAGAGGCCGGTTTTGCCTACGGCCTGGCCAGCGATGTGGGTGGCGGTACCAGTTTTTCGCCTTTCAAGACCATGCTGGCCGCCTACACCGTGGGGCGTGCTGCCGTCGAGGGTTTGCAGACGAAGCGCGGCCTGTCGCTCACGCCCGGCCAACTGTGGTGGCAGCACACGGCAGGGGCGGCGCGGGCGCTCGGGCTCTCGGGCGTGGTGGGCAATCTGCAGCCGGGCTGCGAGGGCGATTTTGTGGTGCTCAACCCGCAGGCCACCCCCCTGCTGGCGCGGCGCACGGCCCAGGCGCAAACCCTGGATGAACTGCTCTTTGCCATGGTCGTGCTGGGCGATGACCGCCTGGTAGAGCGCACGGTGATCTCGCAAGCCATAATTTGAGCGAAAATAGCCCCTGGCGCCGACCCATGGAGCGCCAGCAGCTATTAAAACCATAGTACCTGGCCAGGAGCCCGCAGCATGAGCATCAAAAGCGACAAATGGATCCGCCGCATGGCAACCGAGCACGGCATGATCGAGCCCTTCGAGCCCGGCCAGGTGCGCGAGGTGCAGGGCCGCAAAATCATCAGCTACGGCACC
>CAZRFF010000252.1:0-3057 GCA_964599265.1 uncultured Simplicispira sp.
GAGTACACGGTGGCGCTGGTGGGGCTGGCGGCTTTTCTGGGCCATTTGTGGCCGGTGTTTTTCCGCTTTGAAGGCGGCAAGGGCGTGGCCACGGCGCTGGGGGTGCTGGTGGGCATCAGCGGCTGGCTGGGCCTGATCCTGGGGCTGGTGTGGCTGGTGGTGGCTGCCGTATCGCGCTATTCATCGCTGGCGTCGCTCACCGCGGCAGCGGTGGCGCCGCTGGTGCACATCCTGGCGGCGGGGGCGCTGTGGGAATCCGCGCGGGGCGTTACGGCGTCCATTGTGGTGATGTCGGGCCTGCTCATCTGGCGGCACAAGGAAAACATCACCCGCCTCATCCAGGGCAAAGAGTCGCGCCTTGGGAGCAAATCCAAAGCCCCTGCGGCTGCAGAACCCGCTGCCCATGCAAACCCGAAAAATGCCGCCAAGGCGCAGCGCAAGGCATCACGCAAAAAGCGTTGATGCGGGTACCGAGCCTTGCTTTGAACCCGGTCGCTTGGAGCGGCCTGCCCGGGCTTTCTCGCTAAAACTTCGGATTGATGCTCAGCGACAGCATCGCCGATAGCTGGCACAGCAGCCTTCCCGAGCTTTGCTGCAGTGTATTGAAGGCATCCTGTACGGCCTGCATGTCGCGCTGACTGCGGGGCTCATGGTCGATGATGCCTGCGGCCATCAGGCGCGCGACCACATCGCTGGTCAGCAAAAAAGTGTCCTTCTCGGCCAGACGCAAGAACCCGGCAGCCGAGCGCCCGCCCAGGCGAACGCCGCGCTGGGCCAGCAAACGCCATAGGCCAATGGTGTCGGCACCTGGCCAGCGGGCGATGAACTCGCCGAAACTGCAGCCCTGCTCCTGGCGAATATCCAGGATGAACCGTGCGTTCCTGGGAATGGTTTGCAGCTTGGCGCGGTCGCGGATGATCCGGTCATTTTTCATATGGCCTTCTATCTGTTCCGGACCGAGCAGCACCATTTGTTCGGGCACGAAACCCGCAAAGGCCTTCTCGAATTCAGGCCACTTGGCATCGACCATCGAATGCTGCATGCCCGCCTGGAATATCCGCTGGCTCATGGCGGAAAGATAGCGGTCATCGCCCTTCAGCCTTAATGCTTCAGGGGTGAGCGCCTTGGGCAGGAAAGCCTCCATGGCCTCGTCGGAGTCGAAACGCTTGCGTACCGTGCCGTAAAGCCAGTGGTAGTCAAGGGCCATGCTTTTTCCGCTCCGTTTCGTTCTTGCGTTAACCCCATTTCAAAAGGAAAAACCAAGAAAGGTTGACGAGCCTTACCCCCGGCACTGGCTCCACAGTTAGGGCTGCTTGGTTCCCCACCTGACCCGGTTGGCCGCTTCACCATGCGGGGAGGCCCGTCAGCGCGCATTGTATGCGATGGGCGGGCGCCCAAGCCGGACCGGCGTGCCCAGTAGCACATAGAATCCATCCCTTATGTCCTACCTCGTGCTCGCCCGCAAATACCGTCCGCGCAATTTCACCGAAATGGTGGGGCAGCCGCACGTGGTGCAGGCGCTCTCCAATGCGCTCACGCAGCAGCGGCTGCACCACGCCTACCTGTTCACGGGTACGCGGGGGGTGGGCAAGACCACGGTCTCGCGCATCCTGGCCAAGTCGCTCAACTGCCAGGGGCCTCATGGCACGGGCGGCATCACCGCCACGCCCTGCGGCGAATGCCAGGCCTGCCGCGACATCGACAGCGGCCGCTTTGTGGACTACACCGAACTCGATGCGGCATCCAACCGCGGGGTGGATGAAGTGCAAAGCCTGCTGGAGCAGGCGGTCTACAAGCCGGTGCAGGGGCGCTTCAAGGTCTTCATGATCGACGAAGTGCACATGCTCACCAACACGGCCTTCAACGCCATGCTCAAGACGTTGGAGGAGCCGCCCGAATACCTCAAATTCGTGCTGGCCACCACCGACCCGCAAAAGGTGCCGGTCACGGTGCTCTCGCGCTGCCTGCAATTCAACCTGCGGCCCATGGCGCCCGAGACGGTGTACGAACACCTGGGCCAGGTGCTGACGGCCGAGAGCGTGCCCTTCGATGCCCCGGCCCTGCGCCTGCTCTCGCGCGCTGCGCGCGGCTCCATGCGCGATGCGCTCTCGCTCACCGACCAGGCCATTGCCTTTGGCAGCGGCAAGCTGGACGAGGCCACCGTGCAGCTCATGCTGGGGAGCGTGGATCGCAGCCATGTGTTCAGCCTGATTGCCGCCTTGGCGCAGGGCGATGGCCGCAGTGTGGTCGAAACGGTGGAACACCTGCGCGTGCAAGGCCTGTCGGCCGCGTCCACGCTGGAAGAGATGGTCGCCGTACTGCAGCGCATGGCCGTGCTGCAGGCGGTGCCCGACATGGGCAATGCCCCATCCGACGACCCCGAGGCGGTTGAAATCCAGCGCCTTGCTGCCAGCCTGCCTGCCGATGAAACCCAATTGCTCTACAGCATTTGCCTGCATGGCCGTGCGGAACTGGGCTTGGCGCCAGACGAATACGCCGCGCTCACCATGGTGTTGCTGCGCTTGCTGCCCTTCAAGCCCGCAGGCGGGTCGGCAGAAAAAAAAACACTGAAAACGGTTGAAGCGGCCCCAGCCCGGCCTGCGGCAGAGGCCGCCCCCCCGCCCGCAGCGGCCAGCGATCGCAGGGCTGCTGAGGCGGTCACCCCTGTCCGCTCCTTGCCCGTGCGCAGCCCCGAAACGGTGGCAGCGGCCCCTGCCGACACGGCCCCCGATGCCACCAACGCCGCACCCGCACCCGTGGCGCATCTGGCGGTGCGCGAGCCGCGCCAAGAGGGTGAACGCCTGCAGCCCCGCCCCCTGGATTCCGGCAACGCAGCCAAACGCCTGGTGCCTACGCCCGAGGGGGATGATTGGCAGGCGGCGGTGCAGCAGCTCATCGCGGCAGAATCCATCACCGCCCTGGTGCGCGAACTGGCCTTGCAATCCCAACTGGTGGCGCGCGATGGCGAGCATTGGTTGCTGCGTGTGGAGCGCGAATCGCTCAACCAAAGCAGCACCCGCGAACGCCTGCGCAGCGCGCTGGCCGCCGCTGGCCTGG
>CAZRFF010000253.1:0-3057 GCA_964599265.1 uncultured Simplicispira sp.
GGGGCAAGGAGGTCATGGCCGTCGTGGAGCTGAAAGCGCGCTTTGACGAAGAAGCCAACATCAACTGGGCCGAGTCCCTGGAATCCATCGGCGCACAGGTGGTCTACGGCGTCGTCGGACTCAAGACACACGCCAAAATGCTGCTGGTGACCCGCCGCGAAGGCCGCACACTGCGCCGCTATGGCCACCTGTCCACGGGCAACTACAACGCGCGCACGGCACGGCTGTACACCGATTTGTCCATGCTCACGGCCAACGAGGCCATCACCGCAGATATCGATGGCGTCTTCAACCACCTGGCCAGCCAGAACCGCCCGCCCAAACTGCGCCAGTTGCTGCTCGCGCCCTTTCACCTGCACAAACGCTTGCTCGAAAAGATTGCCCAGGTGGGGCAAGCCGCACAAGCAGGGCAAGAGGGGCGCATCGTCGCCAAGATGAACGCGCTCACCGACGAGGCCCTGGCCCGCGCCTTGATTACCGCAGGCCAGCAGGGCGCGCGCATCGACCTCATCGTGCGCGGCGCCTGCATCCTGCCAGCGCAAGTGCCTGGCTATACCGAGAACATCCGCGTGCGCTCGGTCATCGGCCGTTTTCTGGAGCACACCCGGGTGTTTTACTTTGGTGCGGGAGAGCAAGAAGACCTGTACCTGTCCAGCGCCGACTGGATGAACCGCAACATGCTGCGCCGCGTGGAGCTCGCCTGGCCGGTGCACGACCCGGCCCTGCGCCAACGCATCATCGAAGAATGCCTGCTGGCCTACCTGCATGACGAGCGCGATGCCTGGGCGCTGCACAGCGACGGCCAGTACACCCCTGCCCCCCGCCCCATGGACGGCGCAGGCGCACAGGCCGCCCTCATGGCGCGTTACGCGCAACCCCTGGCACAGCCCGCCAAAAAATACAAAAAATGATGGACTTGATTTTGTGGCGCCACGCTGAAGCGGCGCCTCCCCAGGAAGGCCAGGACGATCTGGCACGCGCCCTCACCCCCCGCGGCCACAAACAGGCCGCCCGCATGGCCGCATGGCTTGACCGCCAGCTCCCCGAAGGCTTGCGCGTGCTCTGCAGTCCGGCCCTGCGCACCGAACAAACCGTGCAGGCACTGGGCCGCAAATTCAAACGGCGCGCAGAACTGGCCCCCGGAGGCCAAGCGGCCGATCTGCTGGCGCTGGCGCAATGGCCCCAGGCACGCGGTACGGTGCTGGTGGTCGGGCACCAGCCTTTGCTGGGGCAGGTGGCAGCGCAGCTCTTGGGCATGCAGCAGAGCGAATGCGCCATCCGCAAAGGCGCGGTGTGGTGGCTGCGCCAGCGCCAAAGGCACGATCAGGCTGAGACGACGCTGCTGGCCGTGGTGTCACCCGACCATTTGTAATCACCCCCAGCGCATTTGCAGCGCCCACGGCGTGCGCTGCCAGTCCAGGCATTCCTCACGCAGCAAATGGGCCGACTGGGGATAGGCTGCTGCCCAGTCGGCGCGGGCGCACAGCACCCAGCCAGCGTCTTGGCACTCCAGCCTGAGCCCTTGCAAATCGGGGTCGCGCCGGGCATGGCACAAAGCCACGGCCAGGCGCAGGCACAGCAGCGGCAGCACCCAATGGGCATCGCTCCACGGCAGCTCCATCTTGCGCAGCCTGCCCCGATGGGCACGCACCAACAGCGCCAATGGCTGCAAGTCATGCTGGGAAAAACCGGCAATATCCGCATTTTCCAGAATGTAGGCACCGTGGCGGTGGTAACCGCTGTGGGCAATGCAACTGCCCACCTCGTGCAACTGCGCGGCCCAGCCCAGCTGGCGGGCCGCCTGGCCGCCGCCCGCAGGGCAAGCCTGGGCAAACAAAATGCCGGCCACGCGCGCCACACGCGCAGCCTGCGCACCATCCACCCCCAAACGCTGCGCAAAGGCGCTCACGCTAGAGCTGCGCAAGTCGCCGCCAGGCCGCTCACGCTCCAGAAGATCGTACAAAACCCCTTGGCGCAAAGCCCCTTGGGCCACCTGCATCTGCTCGATGCCCAATAACGAGAACAGCGCGCGCAGCACACTCACGCCCCCGCCAATCACAGGGCGGCGGTCTTCCTTGAGGCCCTCCAGGCGCACGCGGCTGGCATGGCCGGCGCGCAGCAGGCGCGCCTGCAGCCAATCCAGCCCGGCGCGGGTGATGCACCCGGATGGTTCTCCCGCAGCAGCCAGCACCGCGCCAACCGCCCCCACCGTGCCTGAGGAGCCGTAGGCCACGTCCCAGCAGCCGGGTTGGTAGACACCCAAGGCTTCGTCAAACACCGCCTGGGCAGCGATCTCGGCAGCAGCAAAGGCCGCCTCACTCAGCACACCATCGGCAAAGTAGCGTGTTGACCAGGACACACTGCCCACGCGGTAAGACGCCACGGCCTGCGCCTCGTACTGGCGGCCCAAAATCAATTCTGTCGAACGGCCGCCAATGTCCACCACCAAACGGCGCTCATCGGAAGGGGGGAGCAGGTGCGACACACCCTGGTAGATCAGCCGCGCCTCTTCGGGGCCGGAGACCACGTCGATGGGGTGGCCCAAAATAGCGCCAGCACGCGCCAAGAATTCATCCCGGTTGCTCGCCTCGCGCAAGGTTTGCGTGGCCACGGCGCGCACCTGGGCCTGCGGGAACCCCGCCACGCACTCGGCAAAGCGCGCCAGGCAATCCCAGCCGCGCTGCATCGCCTCCTGGCTGAGCCTGTGCTCCTCATCCAGGCCTGCACCCTGGCGCACGGTTTCCTTGAGGTACTCAATGCGCCGGATCTGGCCATGCGAAAAGCGGCCGATCTCCAGGCGGAAGCTGTTGGAGCCCAAATCCACAGCGGCGAGCAATGTGCCTTCCTGCATACTTTTTTCGTGCATCGTTTCGGGCGGCGCAGCATACCACCGGGTCAAAGAGAAAAAGAACCGGCGCAAGGCTAGGCCTGGCCCGTGACAGCGCCATGACAATCCCCCACCCTCCCACCGCGTTATGACAGCCAATTTCTTTGTCACAACACCGTCACAAAGCCCGCCTACATTCAGCACCATCCCTTTCACAACCTTCAAAGGTT
>CAZRFF010000254.1:0-3000 GCA_964599265.1 uncultured Simplicispira sp.
CGGTGCGGGCGGCCTCAATGGGGTGATTGAAAAACGCCTGGCCAAGGATTCCAAGCCCGACGACCTGTGCAAGGAGTGCAGCGACGACCGCAAGGACAAGCCCATTCTGGGCCTGGAAATCATCCGTGGCGCCAAGAAGGCCGAGGACAAGGACGTGTGGGAAAGCGGCAAGATCCTCGACCCCGAGAACGGCCGCAACTACACGCTGCGTCTCACACCCATCGAGGGCGGCAAAAAGCTCCAGGTGCGTGGCTCCATCGGCCCCTTTGGCCGCACACAGACCTGGGTGCGCGTGCAATAAGGCACAGCGCACCGGTCAAGCAAACAACGAGGAACCAAGAAGATGTCCCGATTTCAAGTGAAAAAAGTCGCCGTGCTCGGCGCTGGCGTGATGGGCGCGCAAATCGCTGCGCACCTGGTCAACGTCAAGGTGCCGGTGGTGCTGTTCGATCTGCCTGCCAAAGAGGGTGCCAAGAACGGCATCGTCACCAAGGCGGTGGACAACCTCAAGAAGCTCAAGCCCGCACCCCTGGGCGTGCAGGATGATGCCGGCCTGATCCAGCAAGCCAACTACGAAGAGCACATGCATTTGCTCAAGGAGTGCGACCTCATCATCGAGGCCATTGCCGAGCGCATGGACTGGAAGCTCGATCTGTACACCAAGATCGCCCCGCACGTGGCGCCGCACGCCATCGTGGCGTCCAACACGTCGGGCCTGTCCATCACCAAGCTGTCCGAAGCGCTGCCCGACGCCATCAAGCCGCGCTTTTGCGGCATCCACTTCTTCAACCCCCCGCGCTACATGGCGCTGGTGGAACTGATCAACACCCCCACCACCGAGGCGCGCAACCTTGATGCGCTGGAAACCTTTGTGACCAGCACCCTGGGCAAGGGCGTGGTGCGCGCCAAGGATTCGCCCAACTTCATCGCCAACCGCGTGGGCATTGCCGGCATGCTGGCCACCATGAAAGAGGTGGAGAACTTCGGCCTGACCTATGACGTGGTCGATGACCTGACGGGCAAGAAGCTGGGCCGTGCTTCCAGCGGCACCTTCCGCACCGCCGACGTGGTGGGCCTGGACACCATGGCCCACGTCATCAAGACGCTGCAGGACACCCTCTCGGCCGAGACCGATCCCTTCTACGCCAGCTTTGCCACGCCCGAGGTGCTCAAGACCCTGCTCGAAATGGGCAACCTGGGCCAGAAGACCAAGGCCGGCTTCTTCAAGAAGGTGGGCCGCGACGTGCTGCGCTTCGACCTGGCCAGCAAGGACTACGTGCCCGCGGGCCAGAAGGCCGACGAGGTCTATGCCCGCATGCTGAAAAAGCCCGCGGCCGAGCGCCTGCAGCTCCTGCGCAATGCCGAGGGTGCGCAGGGCCAGTTCCTGTGGGCTATTCTGCGCAACAGCTTCCACTACGCCGCCCTGCACCTGGCTTCCATTGCCGACAACGCACGCGACGTGGACTTCTGCATGCGCTGGGGCTTCGGCATGAAGCAAGGCCCCTTCGAGCTGTGGCAGGAGGCCGGCTGGCTCAATGTGGCCAAGATGGTGCAAGAGGACATCGACGCGGGCAAGGCCCTGTGCAAGGCGCCGCTGCCCGAGTGGGTGTTCAAGGGCCCCGTGGCCGAGCGCGGCGGCGTGCACCAGCCCGAGGGTTCGTTCAACCCCACGACCGGCCAGTTCGTGCCCCCGCGCAGCCTGCCTGTATATGCACGCCAGCATTTCCCCGAGAGCGTGCTGGGTGCCAACGCCCCCAGCGCCAAGGCGGCCGGAACCACGCTGTTTGAAGACGAGTCCATCCGCCTGTGGACGCTGGACGACCAGGTGCTCATTGCCAGCATCAAGACCAAGATGCACGCCATCGGCGGCGGCGTGATCGAGGGCCTGCTCAAGGCCCAGGCGCTGGCCGAGGAAAGCTACCAGGGCCTGGTGGTGTGGTCCAACGACGAGATGTTCTCTGCCGGTGCCGACCTGCAATCCATGCTGCCCGCCTTCATGATGGGTGGCGCCAAGGCCGTGGAAGGCGCCGAGGCCGAGCTGCAAAACGCCATGCTCAAGCTGCGTTACTCCAACGTGCCGGTGGTGTCCGCCATCCGCGGCATCGCCCTGGGCGGCGGCTGTGAGCTGGCCGTGTATTCCAGCAAGCGCGTGGCGGCCATGGAAAGCTACATGGGCCTGGTGGAAGTGGGCGTGGGCCTGGTGCCTGGCGCGGGCGGCCTGACCTACATCGCCCGTCGCGCGGCCGAGAACATGGCAGCTAGCACCTCCAAGGACGTGCTGCCCTTCCTGACCGAAGGCTTTACCGCAGCAGCCATGGCCAAGGTGGGCACCAGCGCGCTGGAGTCGCGCAAGCTGGGTTATCTGCTGGAGAGCGACGTGGTGGTGGCGCACAAGGATGAGCTGCTGTTCGTCGCCATCAACGAAGCCAAGGCCATGTTTGCCAGCGGCTACCGCGCGCCGCACAAGCGCCTGTTCCCCGTGGCGGGGCGCAGCGGCATTGCCACCATCAAGGCACAGCTCGTCAACATGCGCGATGGCGGATTCATCAGCGCGCACGATTTCCACATCGCCAGCCTGATCGCCAACGTGGTGTGCGGCGGCGAGGTGGAGGCGGGCACCCTGGTGACGGAGGAATACCTCTTCGCCCTGGAGCGCAAAGCCTTCTGCAGCCTGCTCGACAACCCCAAGACGCAAGAACGCATCATGGGCATGCTCTCGACCGGCAAGCCCGTGCGCAACTGATCCTTTTGCGCTGACCCCAACAGATTAGGAATGGATATGAAACAAGTGCAAGAAGCCTACATCGTTGCCGCCACGCGCACGCCTATCGGGCGCTCGGGCCGCGGTTACTTCAAGAACACCCGCCCGGACGAGCTGCTGGTGGCCGCTGTCCGCGCCGCCATGCTGCAGGTGCCCACGCTGGACCCCAAGGCGATTGAAGACTCCATCATCGGCTGCTCCTTCCCCGAAGGCGAGCAGGGCATGAACATGGCGCGCAT
>CAZRFF010000255.1:0-2986 GCA_964599265.1 uncultured Simplicispira sp.
CGCACCGCCTCACGCAGCAATTCCATGAGCTCGGAGTCGGCGCCGGTGCGGTAGATGGTTTGCTTGATGGCGAGCACGCTGGGGTCGTGCACGGCCTCGCGCAAAAAAGCCAGGACGGCATCGAAGCTTTCAAAGGGCTGGTGGATGAGGATGTCGCGCTCGCCCATTTGTGCCAGCAAGGGTTGGCCCGGGGCGATGGACCGGGGCCATGCGGGCTGCCAGCGGGGAAAGAGCAGGGCGGGGTTGTCTGCCAAGTCTACCAGTTGCGCCAGGCGGACCAGGTTCACAGGCCCATGCACACGGAACACCGCCTGCGGGGCCAGGCCAAACTGCGCCTGTAAAAAACCGGCCAGGAAATGGGAGCAACTGGCCGATACCTCCAGGCGCACCGCCTGGCCAAAATGGCGGTGCTGCAAGCCCTGGCGCAGTGCGGTGCGCAGGTTGCGCACGTCTTCTTCATCCACCGCCAGATCGGAGTGGCGCGTGACGCGAAACTGCGAAAACTCCGTCACCTCGCGCCCAGGGAATAAGTCCGCCAAATGGGCGCGCACCATGCTCGACAACAGCACGAACATGGCCCCCTGGGGCACGACGTGCGCAGGCAGGCGAATGACGCGCGGCAGCGCCCGCGGCACGCGCACGATGGCAATTTCGTTGCTGCGGCCAAAGGCATCCTGCCCCTTGAGGCGCACGATGAAATTCAGCGATTTGTTGGCCACCAGGGGAAACGGGTGGGCCGGGTCCAGTCCCACGGGCACGAGCAGCGGACGCACCTCGCGCTGGAAGTACTCCTGCACCCACTGCCGCTGCTCGGGCGTGCGCCCGCCGTGCGAGACGATGCGCAGCCCCTGTTGGGCGAATGCGGGTATCAGGGCCTCGTTGTACAGGCGGTATTGGCGTGCTACCAAATCTTGCGCCTGGGCCATCAGCGCCTCAAATGGAGGGCTGGGAGGCTTGGCTGCATTGAACGGTGCTGCCAGGGTGTGGGCGGCAGCGCGCACTTCAAAGAATTCATCGAGGTTGGACGAAACGATGCACAGGTAGCGCAAGCGTTCGAGCAGTGGCACGTCGTTGCGCTGGGCCCAATGAAAGACGCGTTCGTTGAAGGCCAGGATGCTGCGGTCGCGGTCCAGCCAGGGGGTGTGGGCGGGTGTTTCGCTGTCGCCGTGGGCACTGTAGGAAGGCTCGGCAACTTCGAGGGAGGGGTCATCTGGCTGCGCCAGTGCACAAGAGGAAGGCTGCATGAACACGCTGCGGTGAAGGAACCGCTGCAGTATTCAGGGCCTGTGTGACAGGGTAATGACACCCGCAGGCTGCCGCCTTGGTGCGAGGGTGTTACGGCCGAGTTTTGAGCAAGCGCTGCAGCCGCTCGCTGCTGCTGGTGTATTCCAGCGGCAGGCTGTGCCCCGCCAGCCATTCGGCGGCGGCGAAGGCGGCCAGGGTGGCTTCGTGGAAGCCGCAGGTGATGAATTTGCGTTTGCCGGGGTAGGTGATGGCGTCGCCCACGGCGTAGATGCCGGGCACGCTGGTGGCCATGGTGGCGGGGTCTACCACCAGTTGCTTGCGTTCCAGCTGCAGGCCCCAATCGGCGATGGGGCCCAGGCGCGGGACGAGGCCCAGGCGCACGGTGAGCATGTCGAGCGGCAGGCGCTGCAATGCGCCTTCGGGGGTGGTGAGCTCCAGCGCCGCCAGGCGGCCTTGTTCTTGCACCATACCGCTGGCCACGCCAATGGCGGCGTGGATGCGGCCCGCGCCACGCAGGGCCTGCAATTGCGCGAGCAGGGCGGGCGGGGCGTCGAACTGGTCGCGCCGGTGTTGCAGGGTGATGCTGGCAGCGCGGCGGGCCTCGGGCGCGGCGGCCAGGGCAATGGCTTGCTGCACGGCTTCTTCTCCACCGCCGTGCACCACCATGTGCAGGCCTGCCAGGCAGTGGCTGGCATCCATGCGGTAGTGCAACTGCGTGCCTTCAAACACATCCAGCCCGGCGATCTTGAGCGTGCGCGGTACAAAGGCGCCTGCGCCGCTGGCGATAAAGACGCAGCGTGCCGCAATCTGCGTGCCTTGCGATGTGGTCAGCGCAAACCCGCCTTCGGCCTGGGTTTCCAGGGATTGGGCTTGCTCGCCCAGGTGCCAGCCAGGGTCAAAGGGGGCGATTTGGGCGCACAGGCGCTGTGCCAGTTCGTTGCCCGTGCAGGCCTGGATGGCCGGTATGTCGTAAATCGGCTTGTCGCCATAAAGCTCGACGCACTGGCCACCGGGTGTGGGCAGTGCGTCGATGAGGTGGGCGTGCAGGCCGTGCAGGCCCAGTTGGAACACCTGGTACAGGCCTGCCGGCCCGGCGCCGATGACGATGGCGTCGGTGCGCAGCATGTCTGGGGCGGTCAGCGGACGATGTCGTTGATCTTGCCGGGTTTGCCGTTCCATTCGTCGGCATCGGGCAGGGCGGCCTTGCGCTTGGTGATGGGTTTCCAGCCGGGGGCGTTGGTCAAGTCGGCGTTGATTTTGATGAAGGCGTTTTCGGCGGCGGGCAGGTCTTCTTCGGCAAAGATGGCGTTGGCCGGGCACTCGGGCACGCAGACGGCGCAGTCAATGCATTCGTCGGGGTTGATGACCAGCATGTTCGGGCCTTCGACGAAGCAATCGACGGGGCACACGTCCACGCAATCGGTGTATTTGCACTTGACGCAGTTTTCTGAAACGACGTGGGTCATGGGATTTGTTTTTTGGAATCGGGAATGCCCGAATTTTAGGGCGGTACGGCTTGTGGATGGCCTCAGCCCTTCCACAGCCGTGGATAAATTAAATGACTTAGGTCAATTGATGAGGACGGCGCCCGCTGTTTTGTGGCTGGCGGTATCGACCAGGATCATGGAGCCGAGCACGCGCGCCTGGCCAAAGGCGGCGGCGGGAATGGCTTCTTGCAGCAGCAGCTCGACGTGGCCGATGGCGTTGGGTTCGAGCGCGCTGGCCTCTTCTTCGGCCAGGG